>JBIIPY010000035.1:0-25856 GCA_044342365.1 Ferruginibacter sp.
GAAGCTTTGATGCTCTCTAGCAAATCGGTGCTTTTTTCACCGGTTGCGTTCACCATGGCGTCGTAGGCTATCTTCACCCGCTCCCATCTTTTATCGCGATCCATGGCATAATATCTTCCGGTGATGGTAGCAATGCTTCCAGCCGAATTTTTGAGATGTTCCTGTAACTCTTCTATAAAACGATAGCCGCTTTTTGGATCTGTATCTCTTCCATCTGTAAAGGCATGAACCAATACATTGGTAAACTGATGCGCAGCACAAGTATCTGCAATGGCTTTTACATGATTGATGTGGGAGTGAACGCCACCATTGCTTACTAGGCCAATGAGGTGCAACGTTTTGTTTTCTCTTTTGCAACAACGGATAGATTCTAGCAGGACTGGGTTTTCATGAAAACTTTTGTTGCGAATGGCTACATTAATACGTTCCAATTCCTGGTACACTACTCTGCCTGCCCCAAGATTGAGGTGACCCACCTCGCTGTTCCCCATTTGTCCATCTGGTAACCCTACTTCTACACCACAGGTAACCAAGGTTGTATTTGGATATTTACCGTATAAAGATTGTACAAATGGAACATGTGCATGCTGAATGGCATCGCTGCTTCTTTCTTTTCCAAGACCCCAACCATCCATAATAACCAATAAAACTTTCTTGTTTTCCATAACGTAAAGCTAGTTATTTGCCCATTATGCAAAAAGTATTAAAATTGAATCCCTTAAATATAATTGGACAACGACAATATTAACTTTAATTGGCACGTTTTTAGAGTGTATACCTCTGACCAAATTTGTAGTTATGAAAAGAATTTTCACCTTCTTGTTTTTATCGGCAACCATGCTTTCCTTCGCAGTTTTCGTTGGAATAGATGACGTAATTGCAGCTCTCAAATCAGGCAATGCCACTCAGGTTTCTAAATACTTCGACAATACTGTAGATATTACGTTATCCGAGAAAAGCAATACCTACAGCAAAAGCCAGGCTGAAGTTATTTTACGTAATTTTTTTAACAACAATACGGTTAAAGGATTTCAAATTTTACACAAGGGCAATAATGGTGGGTCGGAATATTGTATCGGTAACCTCACTACAAGCAACGCCAGTTTCCGTACTACCATCTTTATGAAACAAAAAGGGGAAAAACAATTCCTGCAAGAAATTCGTTTCGAAAACCAATAAAATTCCTCCCATCTTTTACATCTAAGTTATTTGCCTTTAAACTAAATTCTATAACCTCACTACTGCTTCTTTCAATCGTTTTCCTTCTTAGCTTTGTTTGATGATGAACAAAGAAGCACAAATACTACTACTTGTAAAAAATGCACTCGCAGAAGATATTGGAGATGGAGACCACTCCACACTATCTACCATTAACGCTGCTGCTACAGGAAAGGCTATTCTCAAAATTAAACAAGACGGCATACTGGCAGGAATGAAAGTGGCAGAAACCATTTTCCGTTATATGCAGCCGGATATTGAGTTTACTGCTCACAAAAAGGATGGAGATCGTATGGTTTTTGGCGAAACGGCCTTTGAAGTAAAAGCCCAGGTACATACCATTTTACAATGCGAAAGGCTGGTATTGAATTGTATGCAACGCATGAGTGGGATTGCAACCATAACCAACCAATACGTACACAAATTACAAGGGTATCACACTCGTTTGTTAGACACCCGAAAAACAACTCCAAACTTTAGGGTCCTCGAAAAAGAAGCGGTACTTATTGGTGGTGGCGTAAACCATCGAATAGGATTGTACGATATGATCATGCTCAAAGACAACCACATCGATTATTGCGGGGGGATAGAAGCCGCCATTAAAAAAGCCCAAGATTATGTAACTACACTGCATCCACATTTAAAAATAGAAGTAGAAACAAGGAGCCTGGAAGATGTACAAAAGGTAATGGATGTGGGAAACATACACCGAATAATGCTCGACAATTTTATGCCGGAGCAAATTGTGGAAGCCCTTCAATTAATTAGGGGAAAGTATGAAACGGAAGCCAGTGGGGGTATCAACTTCGAAAACTTGGAAGCATATGCAGCTACAGGGGTCGATTACATCAGCAGCGGTGCAATCATTCACCAGGCCCGCAGTGTAGACCTTAGTTTGAAAGCAATCATTGATTAATAAACAGCTAAATGGCAAAAAATAAAACAACCGGATTTGGAATTGTATACTCTACCGACCCCGATTTTAAATTACCCGAAGAATCAGCTGCAGCTGAAACCTTGGCCCCAGCATTGCAAAAAATAAAAGTAAGGCTCGAAACCAAACATCGGGGCGGCAAGGCTGTTACATTGATAGACGGGTTTGTGGGCACGGATGAAGATGCCCAGGATTTGGGTAAAAAACTCAAAACCTTTTGCGGCACCGGAGGTAGCGTAAAGGAGGGAGAAATATTGGTACAGGGCGACCACAGGGACAAGGTGTTGGCCTGGTTAATAAAGATGGGTTATAAGCTGTCTAAAAAGATCTGATACAACAGCCTTGCATTGGCAAATAGACCCTTGCTGAACAAGCTTTGCTGGTTTTTTCTTTGTTGTTCTTTTTCATGGAACCTTTGGGGTATTATTCGCATATGTAGTAGCGCTTATTGCGAGCACTCAAAACCGAATTATACCGATTGAACAAACAATATAGTCCAATATCGGCTATCGCCTCATTGTACTATTTGTTTGATACCATCGGAATTTTCTCCCGAAAGCATTCGGGATAAGATTTATAAAATATTGGCATATTATATAAATCACATTGGTATTATTTACTTAACTTCATTTTATGACAAGCAAAATTTCAGCAGGTATTAAAATAACGGTAGAATCTTTTTACCAGCCGGAGTTTAGCAATCCCGTCAACAGTGAATTCATGTTTGCTTATCGCATCAATATTGAAAACAACAATCTGTTTCCAGTTAAGTTACATAGCAGACACTGGCATATTTTCGACAGCGATGGAAGCCTCAGAGAAGTACAGGGCGAAGGGGTTGTTGGCGTTCAACCAGTGATAGAACCAGGTCAATTTTATGAATATATGAGCGGCTGTAATCTTAAAAGTGAGATCGGTCGCATGCATGGTACTTACGAAATGGAAAACCTTCAGAACAGAGAAATATTTACCGTGATTATACCTGGTTTTGAGATGGAAGTGCCTTTCAAAATGAATTAATCTTAACCTGTTAAAAAAGGCAGCAATCTTACTCCAACTCTTCTGAAAAGGCAAGCTGCTGTTAAATAGAGAGGCAAATGTTTCATAACTGCCCTAATTATTAAACTATTGTCTTTTTTTTCTCGTTATTTGCCTATATTGAGTGCATAATTTTATTAGAGCATTTTTTATCCAATCAG
Source organism: Ferruginibacter sp. (assembly GCA_044342365.1). Taxonomy (GTDB): domain Bacteria; phylum Bacteroidota; class Bacteroidia; order Chitinophagales; family Chitinophagaceae; genus Ferruginibacter. The sequence goes on from JBIIPY010000035.1 coordinate 3,352, forward strand.
ATTTATAAAGTTTCTCATGTCAAAGCTTATTTTCAACAATAGCAACAACGAATTTTTCCAAAGCCTGAAATCAGGTGTTGATGCTTATTTTACGCAGAACAACATCAAAAAAACGGGCGACTGGCGATTGTATTCCAAATCAATCATATTAATTGGCGCTCATTTGGGTATTTATGCTATTTTGATGTTAGCAGATGTTGGGGTAATTCCTGCTATTATTTTAGCCGCACTCATGGGTTTGGCAGGTGCCTCTATTGGTTTTAGCGTGATGCACGACGCCAACCACGGTAGTTACAGTGCCAATAGTAAGCTAAATGATGCTTTGGGAATGACTGCCAATTTCCTCGGAATCAGCTCTTATTTATGGAAGCAAAAACACAACATCATTCACCATACTTATACCAACGTTGACGGTATAGATGATGATATTGCAAAGAGCCCGGTTATTCGCCAATGCGACACCCAAAAATGGGTATCTGCACACAAAATGCAACACATTTACCTCACCCTCATTTATGGCCTGTCAACTATTTTCTGGATATTTCTAATGGACCCAACAAAATATTTCAGCAGAAAAATTTATACAACAGAAGCTTGGAAAATGACCCTAAAAAATCACTTGATTTTCTGGGGTACAAAGATTTTCTACGTTGGATACTATATCGTAATTCCTACCATCGTATGGGGCTGGCAAGGCTGGTTGGTAGGCTGGTTGGTGATGAACATGGTGCAAGGCATTGTGTTGTCATTTGTATTTCAACTAGCACACGTTGTAGAGAAAACGGAATTCGAGTACATTCCTTTAGACACCACTAAACATGTTGAATCAGCTTTTGCTGAACACCAGTTAAAAACGACTTCAAATTTTGCAATGGAAAATAAATTCATTTCCTGGATCGTAGGTGGGCTTAACTACCAAGTGGAACATCACCTGTTTCCGAAAGTGAGTCACGTGCACTATCCCGCCATCAGCAAAATCATACAACAAAAATGCAAAGAATACAATGTCCCTTACAATTATTATACAACCATGAGCGAGGCATTGGTTTCCCATTTCAGGATGATGAAGCGTTTGGGTGAAAGGCCTTCAGAGGCTTTTCTGGCAGCACAATCTCAGCTAGGAAAAGCGCAAAGCCAACATGCTAAAGCAGCGGCCTAATCCTACTTGCTAATGAATCAGGGTTTGTATTTAGTTTTTTCAAAAATGATCTCCGCATTCGTATTCAGGAGGCTATCCATTGTAATGGAAGGAAATTGCTGCATATACTTTTTTACAATTTGCCATCCGCAGAAAGAACCAATATTGCCTGGAGAAGCTTCGCCTAATTCCTGGGTTTTGGGCCCCTCTCCAATATAATTTTTGATGACATTGTTGTCTATCGACTGCAGGAAATTATTCTGAATAAATAGGTCCCAAATGAAGGCCTCTCTTTCTAAACAGGCTTTGTATTGCTTTTGCGTGTAACCAATTATCTGGTGATCATCTGCATACGGAACCAATTTTTGTAGCAGGTACAATCGTTTGCCTTTTTCTACCATTTGCACAATCAAACTTTTGTCTTCAGCGGCCTCGGGATACATATCTAATACAATATTTTTCATGGCATTCACCGCGATGTAGTCGGGTGTAAAATGATTGCTAATGTAATCGGGGTAGGCTTGCCTTACCCAATCTTCTTTGTACAATGAAAAATTTTCACCCAGGTGTAGGTGCAAACCAACTATCAATGTTCCTTCGTCTAATATATCGCCATATCCATCTAAAGGCCCAACATATGTGATGATTCTTTTAGGGGCAGGGTAGTTGGGGAAATAATAATGAAGGTATTTTACAGATAGCTCCAATTGTTTTTGGTACCGTTCAAAATTGGAAAATACTTTTTGTACCGAATCATTCACTGCTCGGTAAGTGCTTAAGAAGCCCTTGAAATAATTCACCGCCGTATCGTTGTTCCACCTTGGATCGACGTTCAAAATAATGCTGTTGAACTTTCTGCCAAAGTCGGGATACTTTGCAATTAACGCTGCCATGCCAATAGCAGTTTGATTGGTATCTATTGCAAACAAATCTTTTTCAAAACGGCGAACGTTTAAGGCTACCTTGATGTTAGAAACATCGGGTTGCTTGTTTTCAGTGTTACATCCTATTAAAATGATTCCTGAAAAAAGAGTAACTAACAAAAATCTCATACCTGATATGCTTTTGAAATAATTAACTTTACGTTGTTTAATAAACAATAAAGTTAAGTGCATTCAGCCCTATCCCTGCAAAAGGTTTTATAAAAGTTTGAACCAACACAGCAGAGGAATTTGTTTAATGTTAAATTGTAAAAGTGAAAATATTTTTAGCACAGCAGAATTATCATATTGGAAACTTTGAATTCAATACCCACAAAATCATAGAAGCCATTGAAACGGCAAAAGCAAAGGGAGCCGATTTGGTAGTTTTTAGCGAACTCAGTGTTTGCGGATATCCTGCACAGGATTTTTTGTATTTCAATGATTTTATCAACAAGTGTTATCATGCCATCGACCTCATTAAAAACCATGCAAATGGCATAGCGGTACTCATAGGTGCACCGCAAAAAAACAATGTACCAGAAGGCAAAGACCTGTACAATGCCGCTTGGTTTTTGGCTGATAAAGAAGTGCGGCAAATTATTCAAAAAACCTGTTTGCCTACTTACAATGTATTTGATGAAGACCGTTATTTTGAAACGGCCATGCAATGGGATGTGATTCCTTTTATGGGTAAAAAATTAGCTGTTACAGTCTGTGAAGATATTTGGAACATGGGTAGCAATCCGCTTTACCGTTACTGCCCAATGGACTTGCTGATGACCCACCAACCAGATGTGATGATCAACTTATCTGCCTCGCCCTTTGATTATACGCATGATGCAGACAGGCAAGCCATTGTAAAAGCCAATGTGCTTAAATATGAACTTCCCATGTTTTATTGCAACAGTGTGGGAAGTCAAACTGAAATTGTATTTGATGGCACTTCACTCGTGTTTGATAAACAGGGTAATTTGTGCGGCAAGCTTGCTAGTTTCAAAGAGGATGGCCAATTGTTTGAATTAAATGACGATGGCAGCATCAACGGAAAAATACTGGAACCCGCCAATCAATTGCCAAACGAAGAATTGAATCCACACTTACTCGATCCCCAACTCAACATCAAAGAAGTGTACGAGGCCATTGTTCTCGGCATCAAAGATTATTTTACGAAAATGGGTTTTACAAAAGCCATTTTGGGTAGTAGTGGTGGTATTGATAGTGCAGTTACGCTGGCCCTGGCCTGCGAAGCTCTAGGCAGCATCAATGTTAAAGCAGTGTTGATGCCTTCTGAGTTTTCTTCCAATCATTCAGTAGATGATGCGATACAATTGAGTAAAAACTTAGAAAATTCCTACGATATCATCCCCATCAAAAATATTTATGAAAGTTTTTTAAAAGAGTTGGAACCTCATTTTGCCAATCTTCCATTTGGATTGGCAGAAGAAAATATTCAAAGCAGAACAAGGGGTAATTTGCTGATGTCGATTGCCAATAAATTGGGTTATATCCTGCTCAATACTTCCAACAAAAGCGAATTGGCAACAGGTTATGGAACCCTCTATGGCGATATGGCGGGTGGTTTGGGCGTGCTGGGAGACTGCTACAAATTACAAGTATATGAATTGGCCAAATACATCAATCGGAATGGTACCATCATTCCTACCAATATCATCACAAAAGCCCCGAGTGCAGAATTAAGGCCGGGGCAAAAAGACAGTGACAGTTTACCCGAGTACGAGCGCTTAGATGCGCTGCTTTATCAATACATAGAACAATGGAAAGGGCCAGATGAGATCAAAGCCATGGGTTTTGATCCAGTGCTGGTAGATAGGGTGTTAAAGATGGTGAACAGCAACGAATACAAACGCAAACAGTTCTGCCCCATTATTCGCATTTCACCAAAGGCATTTGGTGTGGGTCGCAGAGTGCCCATCGTAGGGAAGTACTTGAGTTGAATAAAAATGCTAAAGCCCTGTTTTTTAGGAACCAGTTAAATTAACATTCTTTTACTACCATCAATATAGTGGCAGCATTTTTGATTAGTTTCAATTCGTATTTTGCAACCAACTTAAATTATCCGATAAAACATGTTACAAACAGCAGAAGACATTCGCTTATTGAATGAAAAAATCAATCATGCCGCCGGATTTGTAACCCGCATCAATGATGAACTGAGCAAAGTGATCGTAGGCCAGCAGGGCATGATCGAACGCTTGTTGATTGGATTGCTTAGCAATGGGCATGTGTTGCTGGAGGGTGTACCCGGGTTGGCAAAAACATTGTCTATCAAATCGCTGGCACAATCCATTCACGCCGATTTTAGCCGCATACAATTTACACCCGATTTGTTACCTGCCGATGTGGTGGGTACCATGATATACAACCAATCTAAGAACGAATTTTTTGTAAGAAAGGGCCCCATCTTCGCCAATTTTATTTTGGCAGATGAAATTAACCGTGCCCCTGCCAAAGTGCAAAGTGCTTTGTTGGAAGCCATGCAGGAACGCCAAGTTACTATTGGCGATACCAGTTACAAACTGCCCGAACCTTTTCTGGTATTGGCAACACAAAATCCTATTGAACAGGAAGGAACCTACCCATTGCCAGAGGCACAAGTAGATCGTTTTATGTTGAAAGTGGTGGTGGGCTATCCTACTAAGTCTGAAGAACAATTAATCATTCGTCAAAATACGTTGGGCCTTGTTTTTGAAACCATTCATGCAGTGGCTTCCACAGCCGAAATCATTACCGCAAAAGAATTGGTACGGCAGGTGTACATTGATGAAAAAGTAGAAAACTATATTCTCGATATCGTGTTTGCAACCCGATACCCCGAGCAATACCAGTTGAGCAAGCTAAAACCATTGATTGGTTTTGGGGGTTCTCCAAGAGCCAGCATTAACTTGGCTTTGGCTGCAAAAGCGTATGCCTTTCTCAACAAACGGGGTTATGTGGTGCCAGAAGATGTGCGCAGTATTGCAAAAGATGTATTGCGACATAGGATTGGTTTAACCTACGAGGCCGAAGCAGAAAATGTGAATGTGTTAGACATCATCGAAGAAATTTTAAAAACAGTCAGCGTTCCATAAATACATGCTCAGCACTGCCGACATATTAAAACAAGTAAGAGCACTCGAGATTAAGAGCAAAAAAATTACAACGCAGCTCTTTACGGGCGAATACCACTCTGCTTTTAAGGGCAAGGGCATGAGCTTTAGAGAAGTGCGGGAATACAGTGCTGGCGATGATGTGCGATTTATAGATTGGAATGTGAGTGCCCGTTATGCACATCCTTTTTCGAAAGTATTTGAAGAGGAAAGAGAACTGGTATTGATGTTGCTTATTGATACAAGCACCAGTAATTTATTTGGAACAGTGGGCAAAAGAAAAAAAGACCTCATCACAGAAATGGCGGCCACACTGGTGTTTAGCGCTATCAACAACAATGATAAAGTAGGGATTATTTTTTTCAGCAGTAAAATTGAAAAATATATTCCACCCAAAAAAGGGCGGCAACATGCTTTGTACATTGTTCGGGAACTACTCACCGTTGAACCCAAAACAGCCGGTACAAATTTAGATGAGGCCATTAAATATTTCAACAATACTACCCGGCAAAAAAGCATTGCTTTTTTATTGAGCGATTTTTTAGACAGTGGCTATCAAAATGATCTGAAAGTAATTGGTAAACGCCACGATGTGATCGGCGTAAAAGTGTACGACAAAATGGACATGACATTACCGAACCTTGGTCTGCTGCAAATGAAAGATGCTGAAACGGGCAATACCAAATGGATCGACACAGGCGACGCCATGGTACGTCACAATTACCAACAACATTTTTTAAAAGAAAGTGATGCCTGCAAAAGCAACTTTAGAAAAGCAGGAGCTGAATTATTGCATGTGCGCACAGACGAAGATTATATTAAAATTCTACAACAGTTTTTTCTAAGGAGAAATTAAAATAGGTAGGTATTGCTCATGAAGAAAAAAGGTTTATTATATTTTTCTATAGTACTGTTGATGATGCAGGTATCACTACTAACCCTGCAGGCTCAAGCTGTAAAAACGAATGTGAACACCAACAATATTTTAATAGGCGAGCAAATCCAGTACGAGATCACCATTCAACTGGCCAGCGCAGCCTATAAGGTAGACATTGGAATACCAGATTCTATTCCTCACTTTGATATCATCGATCTGCAACAATTCGACACCACCGATGGCAGTGGCGGTTACTCGCTTCGCCAACGCATTCAATTCACCAGCTTCGATTCTGGCGTTTGGAAATTCCCTGCTTTTCCCATCACCGTATCTGCTCCTAACAAGGCTTCCTTGCAATTGCAAAGCGATTCTTTTCTGATACAAGTTGGGTATTCTCCTGCCGACAGCACGGGCCAGCTGCGCGACATCAAACCAGTGATAGAAGTTTTTGTGGTAGACAGAACATGGATATACATTTGTATAGCTGCTGCCCTTACCATTCTCATGGGTATTGTTTTGTATAGGTATTTAAAGAAGCGTTTAAGCAAACCAGCACCTATGTTTAAGAGCTCCCTTTCTGCATATGCGGAAGCTGTTCAATCATTGAATAGCCTTGCGCTACCGAACGCATCTGATGCAGTATCGGTAAAATTATTTTACAGCAGCCTCACAGAAATATTTAAAAAATATTACAGTAGAAAAATCAATCGGAACCTTTTGAGTAAAACCACCGGAGATTTATTGTTACAATTAAAAACCCAAGTTAGTTCATCAGATCTTATTGCGCAAGTAGCTCAGGTATTGAGAAGTTCAGACGCCGTGAAGTTTGCAAAATATTTGCCCAGCGCTGCAGAGAATGAACAAAGTTTATCATCTGCAAAATCATTGGTAGCAGCACTCGAAAAAAAGATTTAAGTTTAAAAAAATTTATTTGTTAACGACTTATTTTCAAGATATCGAATTTACACAACCCTTGTGGTTCCTGCTGCTATTGCTGCTGCCTGCACTCATTTGGTGGTATGTGCGCAACAACAGCAAACAATCGGTTTCGTTGATAGTGTCTTCTACTGCGGCACATGGCCTGCAAAGTTGGAGAGCATCATTGCGCCACCTTCCCTTTATTTGTAGGATTTTATGTCTGGCTTTTATCATCACTGCTATGGCTCGCCCGCAAGCAAGAAACGAAAGCCAGCGGGCAGAGGGAGAAGGAGTCGACATTATACTTTGTATAGACGTGAGTGGCAGTATGACCGCTCAGGATTTTCAACCCAACAGGTTAGAGGCTGCCAAAGCCGTGGCCATCGATTTTATAAACAAACGATTGACGGATAGAATAGGAGTAGTTATCTTTTCTGGCGAAAGTTTTACGCAATGTCCACTTACAACCGATCAGACAGTGTTGGTAGCAGCCATCAGCAATATCAGAAATGGGTTACTCGAAGATGGAACTGCCATCGGTGCTGGGTTGGGTACCAGTGTGGATAGATTGCGGCGCAGCGAATCGAAATCAAAAATTGTGGTTTTACTCACCGATGGTGAAAACAATGGTGGATTGATAGATCCTAAAACAGCCAAAGAAATTGCCAAAGCATTTGGAATAAGGGTGTACACCATCGGCGTAGGTTCTGATGGTTATGCAAAACAACCGGTAAACACTGCATTGGGTGTTGTGATGCAAAACGAAAAAGTTTCGATCGATGAAAAATTACTCACCGAAATAGCCAGCGAAACCGGTGGCAGGTATTTCAGGGCCAAAGACAACAACTCCCTTTCTAGCATTTATACAGAAATTGATGCGTTGGAAAAAACCAAAATACAGGTAATTAATACCATCCGTTACAGCGATCGTTTTTTGCCTTTTGTAGCAGCTGCTATGTTGATGTTGTTGCTAGAAGTATTGCTGCGTTATACCATCTTGCGCAAATTCCCTTAAAGCATATCAGCTGTATTCTCATTATATTGCAGTTCTATGCGGGCATTAGTGTATAAATCAACAGGAAGTTGGTACCAGGTAAAAACAGAAAAGGGTGATTCACTCAATGCACGCCTGGTAGGCAAACTTAAAATAGAAGGCATTACCTCAACCAACCCCATTGCTGTAGGCGATTGGGTAGAAATTGAAGCTGAAACAGAATTAGAAAATACAGTGATCACCACTGTACACCCTCGTAAAAATTACATCAACCGCATTTCACCCCATAATAAAAACATGCACCATATTGTGGCTTCCAATCTCAACCAGAGTTTGTTGTTTGCCACTTTGAAAGATCCTAAAACATCGTTGGGTTTTATTGATCGCTTTCTTATAATTTCAGAAGCCTATCATGTACCTGCCATCATTGTGTTTAACAAGGCCGATTTGTTTAAGAAAAAAGAGGAAGAAAAATTTGAACTCATCAAAAGCATTTATGAATCCATTGGTTATACCATCATGTTGATGAGCGTAGAGAAAAACCAGGGCCTAGATGCCATCGGAGAGGTGTTGAAAGACAAAATTACTTTGCTAAGTGGCCATTCTGGTGTAGGTAAATCTTCTTTCATCAACCATCTTTTTCCAGCGTTGCAATTGCGCACCAAAGAAGTGAGTGGTTGGAGCGGGAAAGGGATGCATACCACCACTTTTGCAGAAATGTTCGATCTGCCTTTTGGTGGTAAAGTGATTGATACACCCGGTATCAGGGAAATGGGTTTGGTAGACATTAACAAGCAGGAACTCTCGCATTACTTTCCAGAAATGCGGAGGCTCATTGGCAGCTGCCAATTCAACAATTGTATACACCTCGATGAGCCAGGCTGCGCTGTGAAGGATGCCGTTAATGATGGTAGTATTCACGAAGAACGCTACATCAGTTACCTCAACATCAGAGATACCATCGAGGAGAAAAGCTATTAATACCGATTGGACAAACAATATAATCCAATATCGGCTATCGCCTCATTGTACTATTTGTTTGATACCATCGGCATTTATTCCCGAAAGCATTCGGGATAAGATTTATAAAATATTGGCATATTATATAAATCACATTGGTATAAAAAGGCATACGATGGTTGCGAGGTAAATTTAAATTACCTGCGTTGAGGGCATACCGTTATAGATGACAGTAATTGAATGCTGTTCATACTTTTTAATGAGCATGAAAGCGGAAAAATTAGTAAGCCTGTTTTACTAAAAAAGTAGCTACTTCCATCACTGCTTTGTTGTCTTTTTTTACAGATTTTTGTTGCAGAGGAAAAATGCTAACACCATTAAAAATGTTGTAATGCAAAGTGAGGAATTGTTCTTTGTATTTAAAGTCCCAATCTAAGGTATCAGCATCATCTATCTGATTTAAAAATTGCACCTGAAGGTCTTCAGAGAGGGTATTGGCAATTGCATAAAATTTAGAGATGCCGCAATTGTCATCAATCACCGCTTCAGTACCGCCGTACTGGGTTTTTAGAGAGTAGCACATAGGTTGGTTGCTTTTATTATGGGTAAAAAAATCGAAAACAAGCTGATGCTTATTTGCCCTTGAACTTTGCTTTTTTATTGGCTTTGATCGCTTTAGGATCATCTGCCGCTAATTGTTCAGCACCCATGCTTCTGCCATTGGTGGGACAGCCGTATTTTTCTTTTTTCTTAAAAATAAAACAGCTGCCTAGCATTGTTAGAACAAATAAGGATAATATTATTTTTTTCATAATCTATAGATAAGAAAGGATTACTCTTGGTTGGTTCAGTTTTGTTGGGTTATTTTAAGGCATCTAAATCATTGTTGTCCACGTTATCTGCCAGATGTTTAAACCAACTACTGTATTGTATGTAGTTATCGGCTATGCGGTTTATTTCCCCGCTAATTTTATCCTTGCTAATGTCTTTTACCTTTTTCGCAGGTACTCCTGCGTAAATACTGCCTGGTTCTACAATGGTGTTTTCTAAAACCACTGCGCCTGCAGCAATAATGCTGTTGCTACCAATTTGGGCATTGTCCATTACAATAGCGCCCATACCAATTAATACATCGTCTTCTATAACGCAACCATGTACAATTGCATTGTGTCCAATGCTAACATTATTTCCAATGAGGGTTTTTGTCTTTTCAAAAGTGCAATGAACAACAGCCCCATCCTGCACATTTACCTTGTTGCCCATCCTGATGCTGTTTACATCGCCCCTCAGTACCGCATTAAACCATACACTACATTGGTCACCCATTTCTACATCGCCCACAATGGTGGCATTGGGAGCAATAAAACAGTCGGTTCCCATTTTAGGGAAGATGTCATTTACAGGAAGTAGTAAACTCATATTGTTTGGTTGGCCGCTTATTTATAATGTAGGCAGCGCTCTTTTAAAGTATAAAAATTATTTTGTTGCCAGCGGTTGATGCTTTGTGCAGCTTTGCTTGCGTCGCACTCTTGTACGTTTGTTCTTCATTCAGCGTGGTTAACCGGTATCATTCTCCACACAAGTAAAGGTTCTGTACAAATATCAAACATTTGTAACGAAATTTGCATCGTTATGCAAAATGAAACATCAAGCCATCAGCCATCTACAGCTACTACTCGTCAGTTGTTTTTAAACCATGTTGGACAAACCTCAGAAGCGCCACTTTGTTTAAACATCGTAAAAGCTACGGGTTGTTATATGTGGGATGCAGATGGTAAGGCCTACATCGATTTAATAGGCGGCATCAGCGTTTGCCATGTAGGGCATCGCCATCCAAAAGTAGTAGAAGCTATCAAAAAACAAGCTGATGAATACCTGCACATCATGGTGTATGGCGAGCTCATAGAACAACCGCAAGTGGCCTACGCCAAAAAACTTACCGATCATTTGCCTGCAAGTCTTAACTCAGTTTTTTATACCGCTAGTGGAAGTGAGGCAACCGAAGGTGCCATGAAGCTGAGTAAAAGATGTACGGGCCGCACGCAGATTGTTTCTTTTAAAAACTCATATCATGGCAGCACACAAGGTGCACTCAGCATCATGGGCAGCGAATACTGGCAACAAGCTTACAGGCCATTATTACCAGACATATTACAATTGCGGTACAATAATTTTGAAGACTTGGAAAAAATCAGTTGTCGCACAGCTTGTGTAGTAGCAGAAACCATACAGGCAGAAGCAGGTGTCTTGCCACCCACCAATGGTTGGCTCAAAGCCCTGCGCGACCGTTGTACCTATGTTGGCGCTCTGTTGGTATTAGATGAAATACAATGTGCATTTGGCAGAAATGGAACGCTTTGGGCATTTGAACAATTTGATGTGGTGCCCGATATTTTATTATTGGGCAAAGCATTGGGCGGAGGTATGCCGTTGGGTGCATTTGTTGCCGATAAAAAAATAATGGATACCCTTAGTTACAATCCGGTGTTGGGGCATATCAACACTTTTGGTGGTCACCCGGTAAGTTGTGCTGCTGGACTTGCTGCTTTCACTGCTTTGATAGAAGAAGATATGCTAGCATTGGTGAAAACCAAAGCATTGCTGTTTAGGAAATACTTGCAACACCCTCTGATACTACAACTCAACAGTGTGGGATTGATGATGGCCGTTCATTTTGATAGTTATGAAACCAACAAAAAAATAATTGATGCTTGCATCGCCAAAGGTGTTTTCACCGATTGGTTTTTGTTTGCCGCCAATGCGCTGCGCATTGTACCACCTCTTACTATTTCGGAACAGGAAATTAAGGACGCTTGTACCGTTATTTTGGAAGTGTTGGAGGAGCAATCTGAATAGTAAAATATTTAGCCCTTACGGAAGTGCATGGAACCATTTTAAAAAGAACATTTCAAATTTGAATAAATTTATTTGCTCGTACCAACTTCTTTCCTTTACTTTGTAATTCAAAGTACTTTTTATGACTGAGCAAGAACAATCTTTACATGCCATTCACGATATAAAAAGAATGATGGAGCGCAGCAGCCGCTTCATTAGTTTAAGTGGCCTTAGCGGCATCAGCGCTGGTATCTGTGCATTGATAGGTGCGTGGTTGGCTTATCCTTATGTAATGGGCTCCCGCGATTTTATCATGAGTTGGGAGAAGGCCTACAGCTTAGCAGAACAACAATCTTGGACACAGTTGTTTAACAATTGGTTGTTTTGGATAGCAGCGGGTACGTTTGCCGCTGCCTTTGTATCCGCCTTTTTATTTACTTATCTTAAAAGTAAAAAACAAGGTATTCCGCTTTGGGGCAATACGGCCAAACGACTCATGATCAACGTAAGCATTCCCTTATTGGTGGGGGGTATTTTTTTATTGCGCTTGCTCGAAAATGGTACTTTTGGTTTAATAGCTCCTGGCTGTTTGTTGTTTTACGGGTTAGCCCTTGTAAATGCCAGTAAATACACCTTAGACGAAATTAGATTCCTGGGTTACGGACAAATTATATTGGGTATCATCAATTTATTTTTCGAAGGAGCGGGCTTGTATTTTTGGGCAGCTGGTTTTGGTGTATTGCATATTGTGTATGGTATTTACATGTGGCTGAAATATGAAAAGCAAGGCATAGCATCTGTTTAAACCAATGTTAAATTGCGCACTTAAAGTGAAAAAGACATGTTGAATCCGATTAATCAATTAAATAAACTGTTCGATAGCAGGGTGCGTCTGGGTATCATGAGCGCACTCATGGTGAATGAATCGGTAAACTTCAATGAGTTGAAAGAATTATTAGAAATCACAGATGGAAACCTTGCCAGTCACCTCAAAGCATTAGAAGAAAACGACATCATCAAAGTGGAGAAAGGTTTCATTGGGCGTAAAACAAATACCATGTACAGCACCACCAAATTAGGCAACAAAGCATTTAAAGAACACATCCATGCGCTGGAAAAAATGATCAAGTCAACCAAATAATTTTTTTATACCTACACTTTGAAAAACAAAGTACTTTTAAATGAGTTTAGTTTCTGATACAATCCTTTTTGCTACTAAGATATGGTTAACAACCATACTCATTGCTGTAGTGAGCATCACTTTGTTGGTGGGTTACAGTGATGGTGCCTTTAACTTTGGGGAGGCTTTTTTATTGGCCAGCGTATGCTCTTTTATAGGTAGCCTGCCTGCATATATTTTACTTTGTATGGCTATACACCCCATCAGAAAAAGCTGTAAAGAGCTTCGAAAAAAATGCTGGCTTTACATTGGCGTATTGGGCATCATTGCATTGTTTTATGGTATTTGCGCTGCTCTTTTGTTTGGTGATGATGACAGCAATTGGGGAATGCTAGGGGCTGTGACCGCATTAGTTTTTGTAGTAGCCACGCTGGCCAGTTTTTTTCACCTGAGGGCATTACTTTGTTTTTTTTCCTGCTATGAATTTTCTGCTGCACCATACGCACAACTTTTTACATATCTATTTCCACATCACAAACCAACTCAACACCAAATGGAACAACAAAACCAGCCTGCAAGCACAGGCAATCAAAGCAACAAAATTGTAGTAAAAGGGTTAATTACCGGCGGGTTAATTTTACTACTGCTCATTCCTTCTATTTTTATCATCGCTCTTGTAGAAGAAAGAGAAGAACGACAAAAGGAAATTGTAAAGGAAGTGAGCGTGAAGTGGAGTGCTGCCCAAACACTTACTGGTCCGTTTTTAGTAGTACCCTATACCGATAATTATTTGAACAGCGACGGTAAAACAGTTCCTGTAAAAACACAACTAATTGTACCTGCCAATCAATTAACCGTGAAGGGCGATATTTTTCCTGAAGAACGCAAACGTTCTATTTACAAAGTTTTGCTTTACAAAACTTCGCTGCAATTCACCGGACAATTTAAACTACAATGGCCTTCTGATATCAACGTGGCCAATTTAGATTTGTCTAGCGCCAAACTTTGTTTTGCCTTCAACGATTTCAAAGGAATAGAAGAAGACCTTTCTATTGTAATGGGTAGCAGCAATTTAAAAATGACAGCAGGATTGCCTGTTGATGATTTTGGTAAAATAGGATTATCAGCCCCCATTGATCTGAATGGAACCGACTTGAACACAGGTACGCCATTTTCTATGAACATTAAAATAAAAGGCAGTGAGCGGTTGCATTTTACACCCCTCGCATCTAGTAGCTCTTTTAATGTTCGCTCTTCATGGGCCAATCCCTCGTTTGATGGAGAAATGCTTCCCAACGAAAGAACCACTACAGATAGCGGTTTTAACGCCATGTGGAAATTTAACCAGGCCAATCTCCCTTTTGCAACTGTGATGAAACAAGGCACTGTTGCTCAAAACAAAATGGCCTTTGGCGTAAGCCTGGTTCAACCAGCCGATCAATATGCAAAAACCATGCGCAGCGTAAAGTATGCAATCCTAGTTATCGGTCTCACTTTTGCCTTATTTTTCATCATTGAATTGATGCAACGCAAACCGCTTCACCCTATTCAATATGTATTGGTAGGGTTGGCGTTGGTAATTTTTTATGCGCTGTTACTCTCCTTGAGTGAATACATAGTTTTCGATTATGCGTATGCGTTAGCTGCACTTGCTACCATTTTGCTGATTGTGTTGTATGCACATGGACATTTTAAAAATATAAAAACCAGTGCACTGCTGTTCTGCTTGCTTGCTGTTTTATATGCGTTCATTTTTGTGTTGATTCGTTTAGAAGATACCGCATTGCTAGTGGGTAGTATTGGTTTGTTTATCGTACTCGCCTTGGTGATGTATGCCAGTAGAAAAATTAATTGGTACGGTACCAACAACACCGGTTCTTCATTACAAACCACCTTCAACTAACCATATGTATTCTTTTATCATCCAATGCAGATCGGCCTTGCTTGTTTTCTTAACACACCAAATGGCATTGCCTATTTTAAAACTGGTACGTGCACCCGAAAAATTTCCTTATACCCAAACTCAATTGCAATTGTTTGCAACGGGCACATTGGGAAAAGATCTGGTACAATTTGTTCACCACAAGGGCTTGGCGTTATTGCCCTATTATGCCAGGCACGATATGAAACACATTTTGCTCCAGTACGATACCACCGATGAGGGTGAAGTGTGTTTGCAATGTTTCATGCTGGGCAATGGTCACCTTTCTTTTCCAGTGCTGGCAACGGTAGCGTTTGGTTTGGCTACCATGCCAGAACACTGGAAAAAATTTAGAGTAGCTTATCAACGAGGGCAAACTGCCAACTTCATCGAACATTGGGATTGGTTTGGAATTTTAGAACAAAATACTGCCCAACTTCAATCAGCTATTTTTCAAAGAAAAAATGAATTACTATGAAAAGATTTATAAAGTCGGTAGGGTATGCAATGGGAGGTTTTCAATTAATGTTGAGAGAACCCAATTTCAGAATACACATGGGAGCTGCAGCGTTGGTGCTTATCCTTTCTTTTTGGTTAGGTCTCACATCTACAGAATGGATGGTTATTGTTGCATGTATTGCCACCGTATTGGCAGCAGAAATGTTTAACACCGCTCTAGAACAATTGTGTAACATGACAGAACCCAATTTGCATCCCATCATCAAAAAAATAAAAGATACCAGTGCTGCAGCCGTTTTAGTGTTGGCATTGGCAGCTGCCATCTGTGGCACCATTGTGCTGTTGCCAAAAATTATGTTCACCATTCAAATTTATTTACCATGAAAACAATGCATTCATTTAATAAACTGCTGATGCTGTTTATGCTATTCATCGCATTATTGATCAGCTTTCGCATTTTTTACAGCGGCAGCATTCAATATATTTTTATGAGCTGGAATATTTTTCTGGCCTGGATACCCTATGCATTGAGTGCATACTTTGTAGTATACCAACAAAAACAACCATGGAAACGGGCATTTTTATTTTGCAGTTGGTTCCTGTTTTTTCCCAATGCGCTGTACATCGTTACCGACCTGGTACACTTGCGTACAGAAAGTACCATGCCTTGGTGGTATGATACCATACTCATTTTTTCATCTGCCTTTATTGGGCTATTAATGGCCATCGTCTCCTTATTGAGGGCCGAATCTTTTCTTTCAAACATGCTGCCTAAAAAAGCAATACTGTTCCTTATGCCCATGATACTTTTCATCAGTTCGTTTGGAGTATACCTGGGTAGGTTTCAGCGCTGGAATAGTTGGGATGTAGTTGGCAATCCGCTTTCCTTGGGGTACGACATCGCTGCTAAAATTTTGAATCCCTTTGATCACTATAAAGTGTGGGTTATTACTATCCTTTTTACTGTAATCTATTCGCTGGTTTTTTATTTTATCAAATTGATGCCCAGGGTTGTTTCTGAAATCAAAGAAACTGGCCAATAGTTCTACATTTCTTTACAATGCTATTTTTTAACTTCATCTGATAATACCAATGTGATTTATATAATATCCCAATATTTTATAAATTATCCCGAATGCTTTCTGGAGTAAATGCCGATGGTATCAAACAAATAGTATAATGAGGCGATAGCCGATATTGGACTATATTGTTTGTCCAATCGGTTTAAAATAGTAAGTAAAAAAAATACCGGGTAACTGCCCGGTATTTTAATATTTTATTTGGTGCATTAGAAATCAAAGCCCAATGAAACGTACATCACTGGAGGCCCTTTAAAGAACCCATTCATTGGCCAACCCACATCGTATTTCACAAAATTACCAAACAGCGTACTTCTTGCTCCAAAACCATAACCACCAGCAAATGGACCAACGCCTCCGGTTTTTACTTTCACACTCACCGGATCTGAACCATAAACCACCTCTGGCCTTTTGAATGAATCATATGCTCCATTCCACGCAGTACCCAAATCGATAAATTGTGTAATGATCAAATTGCGCAAAAATGGATTGTTTACTGTTTTGTCGAAGAACGTTGATACAACCGGCAAACGAAATTCACTATTGATGACCATGGCATTGTTGCCATTTGCAACGTTTTGAATAAAACCCCTCATGTTTAGAGCCAAACTTTGAAAGGCGTACGCCTGGTCTTGATCGGGTCGGTTATTGGTATTGAAATAACGGTCTTTTAGTTGACCATTTCTTATGACTGTATTACCGCCAAACATCAACCAGCCATCCACACCTCCTAAGTAATAAATAAACTTCTGGTTGCCCCAGCTAAAATCAGCTGCAGCCCTACCTGCCCAAATAAAATTGCGATAAATAGGTACATAGTAACGGGCGTCAAAACCAAGGTTAAAGGTATTGGGGCCATCCGCAAATTTAATTCCGCTTACCTGTCTGTTCCAGTCAGCAAATATTTTGTAACGCAAGCCATTCCAGATATTCGTAGTAGGGTTTAATGAATTATCATACACATATTCTAACCTGCTGGTAGAGTATTGGGTGCGCTGGCTTTCTATCGGCAAAGTAATGGGGTCTACTGCAGACAAAACAGTGTATTCTGATCGGATACCTGTTGATAATCTGATGCTTTTTGTTTCATCAAAAGGGTACTTGATATTGGCCTGGTAAAGATTGGTAAATATTTTTCCAGGATAACCTCCATTGAAAGTAAATGACTGCGCATTGCGATAAAAAGTAGCACCCCAATCCAATCGTTTTTTGAGGTTTTCATAATTCACAAACCATTCATTGTCCTTTAAGTTAGTGCCTATTTTAAAACCACCACTGATTCTGATATCTTCCATCAAATCAGAAGTACCCAATCTTATCAAACCATTCAGAGGCGTTCCGCCATTGAGCATGATAGGCCCGCTTCCACCCGTATAGATTTGATAGCGATTGATAAGAATTGAATTGGTAAAACTAGCTGAACCAAATTCAGCAGAAAATTTCTTGGGTTTATAAGGGTAGAGTTTTGCAGTGGCCAACACATTTTCTTCAGAAAAAGTCGATGCATAAATGTTTCCAATTATTGGTGCAACTTTCGATGTTGTATCTGTACCAAATTCACTTTGAAAAATGTCTTCTTTTTTCTGAACTGTATCCAAGGCATTAACAGGTGCTGCATTGTTCACGCTTGTAAGTTTGCTTTCTCTCATCAATTTTTTTGCATAGGCTGTTGGTTGTGCGGTAATGTTTCTTTTGTTCAACACAAACTCATCAATTTTGAGTTTATACAAAACCTTGTCATCACTTTGGCGGGTAACTTCACTTACCTGGTTGTTATCTCCTGCAATGCGCGTTTCTGCAAGGCTGCTTTGATAGTTGGTGAGTGGGAAACTATAGGCCGAATCTTCTGAAACAGAAACCACTGCGATAGAATCTACATCGGTTTTTTTGTACACTCTTAAGGTACTGTCTACCTGCATTGGTGTAGGATTCCTTAGGATATCGTCTCCGATCAACACCAATGTATCAAGTCCGGCCTTTGTAGTGGTGAAAAATCCAGCATAACGATTCCCTATACCATTTTCATCACTTACAAAAGTGAAGTGATTGTTGTTGTATTGCATGGGGAAACGTGCGTTGCCATATTTTAAATTCGTTAGCTGCGTTATTTGGTTCAGTTCTGGTTTGTCGCCAAAGTTGGTGATCAAAAATACATTGTATCTATTGTTGCTAGGCAATACGGTATCTGCAGAAACGGCATTGGGGGAAGGTCGGTTACTACTAAAAATAATGCCAGTTTTTCCTGGGAATGCCACAAAGGATGCATCTAGGTTATCATACACATCATCGGTGATTTGCTTTATTTTCTCCGTATCAATGTTGTAAGTATAAATGTCGGTATGCCCATTTTTTACGGCAGAAAACAACAAGGTTTTACTGTCGAGCATATACTTCATATCCTGAATCTGGTCTATTTTATCTGTTAGATCAAGTTTGTATTGCCTTATCCTCGTAATTACATCATACACAAATAATTTAAGTCTACCTTCTTCCGAATAAGCTACTGCAACACGGGTGCCTTTTGGATCCCATGCCATCACAGGGTAGCTGGGGTTTAGTTCATTTAAATAACTGCGAACACCATATTTTAGTAGGGTTTTGTTGTATCCGTCTTCGTTAAGAACAACCCTTACGATTCCTTTTTTGTATTGAGTAACCACAAATGAATTGTTGCGCTTTGCGGGGTTAACATTGAATCTGTAATAATTCAGTCTTTTGCTGATGGTATAACCTTCTATGTAACTTCCTTTCGGATATGCTTTGCGACGGGTTACATCTTGATAATATTTTTCGGTTTCATATTCCATGAACTCCTTCAGCAGGTCGTTGAAATTTAAATTGGTGATTTGCTGACTGGCCTTCGTCAGATTTTTATATTGACGAGCCAGGTAGAAAAAATAGGTAACGTTTTCTTTTTTATACTTCTCTTCAATAAAATACCAGAATGCGTGGCCTGCCAACAAGGGCCGGGCATAGCTGAGCGATGAAAATTTATTGTGGTTACCAGACAACAATTCACTTTTAAGATCATCATCCAAATCTGCACTCCAGTTTTCTCCGATGTATGCAATGTATCCATCCGTGAGCCATGTAGGCAGATCTAGTAAAGTTTGGTTGCCTGCTACTTCGCCAATGTCTTCTCCAAACAATATGTTTTGTGTAATGATTTGTGCAATACCCTGCCTTACTTGTTTTTTTAAATTGGCATGGTTGGCATCGAAGTAAACCACCATTTTATTGTTAACGAATACGGTGTTGCCCCCCGTTCTTAATATTTCGGTTTCCAACCCAATATTGGTTTGTTTGAAATGCGCATATTCATTGTACAAAATAACATTGGCCCTACGTTGTAAACTATACTCCGTTGCAGATTCAATTTGGGGTAAGTCTTTTTCTGCGCTTTGTGCTACAAATTTGGCAAGTTCTTGACCACCTTCATAAAAAAACACGTTGAAGTTTTTTGTTTGGTAGTATTGCCACTTGAACTTATTAAATTGAAGTCGGTTTCTACCAAACAAAACAGAGTTTACCTGTGCTGTGGTTTCTAAAGATGCGCTTATGATGATGATGGATATTAGGATTAATCTGCTGAACTTTGCCATACTATTTGTTTGATATTGAATACTAAAATTACTTGTTTCGTTTTAATCATTAAAATATTTATAATTAAAAGATGCTGAGCATAAAATCATTCGAATTTAGCCCAATACAAGAAAATACGTATGTACTTAATAATGAGTTTAACGATTGTTTGTTCATCGACCCGGGTTGTTATTTCGAAGAAGAATGCAATGAGCTTGCTTTGTTTGTAGAAAAAAACGCTTTAAAACCCAAAATGCTGCTGAATACGCATTGCCACCTCGATCATGTATTTGGAAATAAATTCATATCAGAAAAATTTGATTTAACCCTCCAACTACATGAGGGAGAAGTTCCAGTGTTGCAATTTGCCCCTACAAGCGGATTGATGTACAACCTCCCGTTCGACAATTACACCGGCCCATTTGAATTCCTACAGGAGGGAGATGTGCTAAAACTGGGAACCGATGAACTTTTGGTGCTGTTTACACCCGGACACAGCCCGGCCAGTATCAGTTTTTACTGCGCGGCACAAGGTTTTCTTATAAGTGGAGACGTGTTGTTTCGGCAAAGTATTGGAAGAACAGATTTGCCAGGCGGCAATTACGAAACATTGATCACCAGTATTAAAGAAAAGTTGTTGGTTTTGCCCGACGAAACAGTAGTTTACAGCGGGCATGGTGCACCCACTAGCATTGGTTATGAGAAAAGAAACAATCCCTATTTGATTAAATAGATGGTTGAGCATTTATTTCCTGGCAAAGCTCCACCAATACACCATTAGATGATTTGGGATGGAGAAAACACACTAATTTATTGTCTGCCCCCTTTTTTGGGACCTCATTCAATAAAACAAACCCTTCTTTTTGAAGGCGGTCCATTTCTGCTAAAATGTCGGCTACTTCAAAAGCGATGTGGTGTATGCCTTCGCCTTTTTTATCGATGTATCGGGCTATCACGCCATCTTCATCGCTGCTTTCCAATAGTTCAATTTTGGCATCCCCAGTTTTAAAAAAGGCCGTATTCACTTTTTCAGCATCAACGGTTTCGGTTTTGTAACACTGACTATTTAACAGTTTTTCAAACAGGGGTATGGCATTTGAGAAATCTTTTACTGCAATACCAATGTGTTCTATTTTAAGCATATGGGAGGCTTTTGGGATGGTTAACTTACGAAATAAGTAAAATGCTGGTTATAGTTGCAAACAAGACACTAATGTAGAACCTTTTATAGTAAATTTGTGTTATTAAAATGTATAAAAACAATAATAGAAAGATATGTTGAAGTTGCCGATTTACCTAGATAACAATTCCACTACACCCATGGATCCAAAAGTTTTGGAAGCCATGACACCCTATTTTCTACAACATTATGGAAACGCAGCAAGCCGTAACCATCCTTTTGGTTGGGAAGCAGAGGAGGCAGTAGATTATGCGAGAGAGCAGGTTGCCAAATTGATAGGAGCAGATCCTAAAGAAATTATATTTACTTCGGGTGCCACTGAAGGTGATAACCTTGGCATAAAGGGTGTATACGAAATGTACGCCAGCAAAGGGAATCACATCATTACTGCAACTACCGAACACAAAGCAGTATTGGATACTTGTAAACACATTGAAAAGTTGGGTGGGGAAGTAACTTACCTCCAGGTAAATGCCGAAGGATTGATTGATTTGAAAGAACTGGAAGCAGCCATCAAACCTACCACCATTCTTATTGCTATCATGTATGCCAACAACGAAATTGGAACCGTGATGCCTATGAGAGAAATTAGTGCCATCGCCCGCAAAAACGGTGTGTTGGTTTTTTCTGATGCAACACAGGCGGTAGGTAAAATACCTGTAGACGTAAACAAAGATGGTATAGATTTAATGGCTTTTACTGCACATAAAATGTACGGACCAAAAGGGGTAGGTGCACTGTATGTACGTCGTAAAAATCCCCGTGTAAAAGTAACCGCACAGATGGATGGTGGCGGCCACGAAAGAGGCATGAGAAGTGGTACATTAAACGTCCCTGGAATCGTTGGATTTGGGAAAGCATGCGAAGTATGTATGTTAGAGATGGAGTCTGATACCAAACGAATCACCAAGCTGAGAGACAAGCTGGAGTCTTCATTAATGCTCTTGGAAGAAACTTACATAAATGGCAGCAGAGAACATCGTTTGCCGCACGTAACCAATATTTCCTTTAAGCATGTAGAAGGCGAAGGATTGCTGATGGGCTTTAACAAAAACATCGCATTGAGTTCAGGCTCAGCCTGTACCTCCGCTTCGCTGGAACCTAGTTATGTGTTGAAGGCGCTAGGCTTAGGTGATGACTTGGCACACAGTTCTCTTCGTTTCGGATTGAGTAGATTTACAACCGAAGAAGAAATCGATTATACCATCAAGTCCATCAGCGAAACGGTCATCAAACTCAGAGAAATGAGTCCTCTATGGGAAATGTACAAAGAAGGTATCGATCTAAGTACCATTGAGTGGGCACATCATTAAAAAAAAGTACAGTCAAATAATAGATAATAAACATTGAGCAAAGTGCTCATTCAACAAATAAAACAAACAAATCACGGCATATTCTGAAAAAGTGATAGA
>JBIIPY010000113.1:0-7720 GCA_044342365.1 Ferruginibacter sp.
GCCATCAGCAGCAATACCCAGCTGGTATTAACGGATATAACTGGCCGAACCATCAAGACTACCCCAGTAAGAAAAGGTGCTTTGAACATGGAAGTGAATTTGCAACAATTGCCAAATGGCAGGTATTTTATAAAAATAAACGATGATAAAAACGTGATCCATCAATCGGTGGTGATCGCAAAATAAATAGCATCAACATAATTGAAAGCCTCCAAATAGGGAGGCTTTTTTTTGTGCAGTTTTTTTAGGAAACAATTGTTGCGTAGATTGAAAAAAAATTGGTATGAGATATTTGTATGGAATAATCATCACGTTGTTTGCAATAAAAAGTTCGGCTCAACAAACGGCATTTGAATTGTCGGGCGGCAACAGCACTGCTACCTATTTTGAAACGGTGAATTATTATCAGCAACTCGATCATAAATCGAAACTTGTTACAGTAAAAACCATGGGGGAAACGGATGCAGGATATCCATTGCACCTGGTGATGATCAGCAGTGATGGAATAGTAGATCCGGTGAAATGGCACCAGCAAAAAAAAGTAGTTATTCTCATCAACAATGGAATACATCCTGGAGAGCCAGATGGTATAGATGCCAGCATGATGTTGGCAAGAGATATCGTAAATAAAAAGTTGGTACTCCCCAACAATGTAGCATTGGCCATCATTCCTATTTACAACATCGGCGGCAGTTTAAATAGAAATTCATACACCAGGGCCAACCAAAATGGGCCACTTGAATATGGCTTCAGAGGCAATGCACAAAACCTTGATCTGAACCGAGACTTCATTAAATCTGATTCAAAGAATGCCCGCTCCTTTGCAGCAATTTTTCATTATTTAAATCCAGATATACTTATCGATAATCATGTAAGTGATGGCGCCGATTTTCAACACACCATGACGCTAATTGCCACACAATATGATAAGCTAGGAAAAACACTCGGCAGTTTTTTACGAGATGAATTTGAACCCATGTTGTACAAGGGGATGTCGGCAAAAGGTTGGGATATGATTCCTTATGTAGATTTTGGGTTTACAGATTTCAACAAAGGCATGCGCATGTTTATGGAACCTCCGCGTTACTCTTCTGGTTACGCGGCTTTGTTTAATACCATGTCATTTATGCCAGAAACACATATGTTAAAGCCTTATGCAGACAGGGTAAAAAGCACCTACGATTTGATGCAAACTTTTATTGAAGAGTCAACTTTAAAAGCAAGTGCCATAAAGTTAAAACGTGCCGAAGGAACCAAAGAGTGGATGAATAGAAATATGTATCCGCTTCGTTGGAAGGCTGATAGTACCCGTTTTTCGATGATCGATTTTAAGGGATATGAAACCACCAAAGCGCCTAGTGAGGCTACTGGATTAGAGAAAATGCTGTACGATCATAGCAAACCATACAGTAAAAAAGTAAAATTTTTACACGGATTTTCTGAAGATGCGTTGGTAAATAAGCCCAAGGCTTACGTTATTCCTGCAGGATGGTGGGCAGTGATGGATTTATTGAAAGTTAATAAAGTAGCAATGAATCGGCTTGAAAAAGACAGCTTGATCAATGTTACTGCATATCGGATAGAAGAATACAAACCAGCTACAAGGGCTTATGAAAAACACTTTAAAAATGGAGGGGTGAAAACTTCTTTTAAAACAATGTTGTATGGTTTTAAAAAAGGGGATTGCATCATTTATCTCAATCAGCCTGCTAATCGTT
Organism: Ferruginibacter sp.; assembly: GCA_044342365.1. Classification (GTDB taxonomy): domain Bacteria; phylum Bacteroidota; class Bacteroidia; order Chitinophagales; family Chitinophagaceae; genus Ferruginibacter. Next base: position 1,719 of record JBIIPY010000113.1, read on the forward strand.
ATTTGGTAGAGACGTTGGAACCTACTGGGGAGGATGGCTTTTTTGCATGGAATTTCTTTGATGGTATTCTGCAACAAAAAGAAGGTTACAGCGATTATCGTTGGGAAGGCTTAGCGGCCGAAGTGCTAAAAAAAGACAAGATGTTACAGCAACAGTTAGAAGAAAAGAAGAAAAATGACCCTGCTTTTGCAAAAAACGCTTCTGCCATATTGGAATATATTTACAAGAATTCTCCTTATTATGAAAAAGCACACCTGCAATACCCGGTATATCGTATTGAATATTAATGAGTTAATGTTAAATATTTTTAGTCAAAATTAACGGCATAAAGCTTCCTGTTTTTGCAAAGTTTTACTTAGCTTTGCAACCCGTTTGAAAACAACGGGATAAAACAATTTTTTAAACAAAAACAGGTAAAATGAGCAACTACGAATTGATGGTGATTTTTACTCCTGTGCTATCTGAAGAGGAATTTAAAGCCGCTCAGAAAAAATACGAAACCCTCGTTACAGATAACGGCGGCGAAGTTTCGCACACCAAACCATGGGGACTGAAATCACTGGCCTATCCCATTGCCAAGAAGACCACGGGGATCTATTGGGTAATGGAGTATTCTGCGCCAACCAGCTTCAATGAAAAGTTGAAAATTCAACTTTTGCGTGACGAATCAGCAATGCGTCACATGTTCACTGTCCTCGACAAATACGCCGTTGAGTACAATGTTAAAAAGAGAAGTGGCGTACATTCAGGAACTGAAAAAGCGGAGGCATAATCATGGCAAAAGCAAATGAAATTAAGTACCTGACAGCTATCAAGGCTGACAAGCGTCCAAAAAAATACTGCCGTTTTAAAAAGATGGGCATTCGCTACATCGATTATAAAGACGGAGATTTCTTGAAGAAGTTCCTGAACGAACAAGGCAAATTATTGCCACGTCGCATCACTGGTAACTCCCTTAAGTTTCAGCGCAAAGTAAGTGAAGCAGTTAAGAAAGCCCGTCAAATGGCTATCCTGCCTTACGTTACGGATCTAATGAAATAATATTTTTCACCACCCTAATCCTTCTTTGGAGAAAGTCCCGATAGATATCGGGATTGGGTAAAAATGCAAAATTATGCAGGTAATTCTCATTCAGGATGTAAACAATTTAGGAGGAGCCAACGAATTGGTAACTGTAAAAAACGGTTATGGTCGTAACTACCTCATTCCACAAAAATTTGCAGTAGAGGCTAGTCCAAGCAACCTGAAACAACTCAATGAAAAGTTGAAGCAACAGGCTAAAAAAGAAGCAAATTTATTGGCAGAAGTAAACAGTGTTATTGCTGTTCTGCAAGATGGTGCTTTGAAAATTGGTGCTAAAACTGGAACCAGTGGTAAGATTTTCGGTAGTGTAACTTCCGTTCAAATTGCTCGCGCAATCAAAGAACAAAAAGGTTATGAAATTGATCGTCGCCGCATCACTATCATCGACGAAATTAAAGAGCTCGGTTCTTACAAAGCAAAAATCGATTTTGGTAACGGCAACGAAACTGAAGTTGAATTTGAAGTAGGCGCAGAGTAATACTTCACAAATTGTTAAAAACCGCTCTTTATGGGCGGTTTTTTTATGCTATGTCTTTCGTGTTTAACTATTTAATACATTTAACCCATGAAGCTATTTATATCTTTTTTACTAACTGGCTTGCTGTTGCAGGCCTGTGGCTCAAAAAAAGGCAATCTGCCCAAAAAAGTAAGTGCACAAGAAATAACGGTAAAAGGCAATTTCAGCGCACAAACAATCCAACAATTCGACAGTGCATCCATCCTTGCTTTCATAGATAGTTTTCCAAAATTCAGCAATTTAAAAAATGAACTGTTTTCTTTTTACAGGAACAGAACATTTGCCTATGCGTGGTTTGATGAAAACGGGATGATTGAACAAGCGGGTAATCTGTTCAACAGCATTAAAAATATTGAGGATGAAGGATTGGACAGTAACAAACAATTGTACCTCCTTGAAATGGCTAATTTAATGGAGAATACTTCCGATAACAGCATCGATAGTGCCGCTGTGTTTACGGAGTTGATGTTATCAGCACAATATTTATGGTATGCTAAAAACGTATGGTCGGGTTTGGATGAAGAAACCAGTCTTTCTCTTGATTGGTTGTTGCCCAGAAACAAAATTGCTTATGGCACTTTGTTAGATTCGCTTATTGCAGGCAAGGATCTGTTGGCATCTCCACCGGTTTACAGGCAGTATTATTTGTTGAAAGAACAGTTACTGAGTTATAGATTGAAAGCTGCAGCTGATACCTTAGAAATCAGTCTCAAAAATACTGAAACGGTGAAGGTGGCAGATTCTGGAGCCACGGTATTGGCCATTAGACAAAAATTATTTTTGTTAGGTGATCTTACAACCAATAGCAACAGCGCTGTTTTCGACAGTAGCTTGCATGTTGCCGTGCAGCAATTTCAGGATCGCCATGGCTTAAACATCACCGGTATAGTAAAAGCAGCGGAAGTTGCAGAACTGAATGTGACCATTCAAAAAAGAATCAAACAAATCGTGGCAAATATGGAACGAAGCAGGTGGGTTCCTACCAATTTGAAAGAAAACCACCTGATTGTGAATATTCCTGAATTTAAGTTACATGCTATTGAAAACGACAGTTTAATGTGGAGCATGAATGTGGTAGTGGGTAAAAGCCAGCACAAAACAGTTATATTTAATGGCGATATCAAATACGTGGTGTTTAGTCCATACTGGAATATCCCCGCGAGCATTATGAGAAATGAAACGTTGCCAGCTATTAGGAGAAATAAAAACTACCTACGAAACCACAACATGGAATGGAATGGAAATAGTATCCGCCAAAAGCCAGGGCCCAATAATTCATTGGGGCTTGTAAAATTCTTATTCCCTAATAGTCATTCTATTTATTTACATGATAGCCCTGCAAAATCACTGTTTAATGAAAGCAGTAGGGCATTCAGCCATGGATGCATTAGAGTGGCAGCGCCCAAAAATCTAGCCATTTATTTATTAAGAAAAGACAGCAGTTGGTCTGAGGAGGCAGTTACCCAGGCCATGAATGCCGGAAAAGAAAGATATGTTACCATCAAGGATCCAGTTCCTGTTTTTATAGCCTATTTTACCAGCTGGGTAGATACAAAAGGGCAGTTGAATTTTAGAAAAGATATTTACAACAGAGACGAAAGATTGCTCCAAATGGTGCTCCAATAAGAAAAATAACTTATAGTAGGAAATTTAAAATAAAAGATTACATTTGTAATGCTTTAATGATTTTAGTTTTAACTGTTGGCTGAGCAGAATTTATTAGATTTTCGAAATCAGTTCATTGTAGTGACTAATGCATTATGGTTTTTATTTAATTTTTTAAAAGTTTTTTACAATGAACATTTATGTAGGAAATCTTAGTTGGTCTATGACTGATGAAGATTTAAGCAGCCTTTTTTCTCAGTACGGTACTGTGAGCAGTGCTAAAATTTTAAAGGACAAAATGAACGGCCGTAGCAAAGGTTTCGGTTTTGTGGAAATGGATGAAGAAGAAGCAGCAAAAACTGCTATTTCTAATTTACATGAAACAGAAGTTCAGGGTCGTAAATTGATCGTGAACGAATCACAACCTCGTGCAGAAGGCGAAGGTGGGTTCAAGAAACGCAGCGGTGGCGGTGGTTATGGTGGCGGAAGCGGCGGTGGAAGTCGTGGCGGTTACGGTGGCGGCGGAAGTCGTGGCGGTAGCGGCGGCGGTGGAAGTCGTAGCAGCGGCGGTGGTTATGGCAGTAGCGGCGGAAGTCGTGGCGGCTATGGCGGCGGCGGTGGTAGAGATTATTAATCATCAATCAAGCTATTCCTTACAAATCCCTTCGATAACGAAGGGATTTTTTTATGCCATCAAATATTGAGTAGATTTCAAAAACGCAAATACTATCGAAATCAATCCTATACTACAATACTGCCAGGGCAACTATTGTAATCTCACAACTGTTGTCTATAACTCATAACACCAGCCCCTTAATTTTGCGAATAATTGTATTCAATAACATTTAACCTCAAAGGTTGTTAGGATTCTAAATGATGATTTATGAATGATAATCAAACAAACGAAGAAAAAAATGTTTTGGGTGCAGATCTTAGCATCGCAGGCACAATGCCTTTAACAGGCTATTACAGAAATGGATACTGTTCTACTGGTGTAAGTGATACAGGTAAACATGTAATTGCTGCAACTATGACAGATGATTTTTTAGCATTCTTTTTAGCCAAAGGCAATGATCTTATAACTCCAGTGCCTCAGTATGATTTTCCAGGTTTAAAAGCGGGCGATTGTTGGTGTTTGTGTGCACTGCGATGGAAAGAAGCTTTTGATGCCGGAGTAGCACCACCAGTAAATTTAGATGCCACACACGAAAAAGCATTGGAATTTGTTATACCAATGTGATTTATAGAATATGCCAATATTTTATAAATCTTATCCCGAATGCTTTCGGGAGTAAATGCCGATGGTATCAAACAAATAGTACAATGAGGCGATAGCCGATATTGGACTATATTGTTTGTCCAATCGGTATTACTTTAGACCAGTTGAAAGTTAAGGCGTTGGACTAAACTTTTGGATGTCTCGGCCCTTGCCGTACATTGCGCTCAATGATCTTACATTATTGTTATTAAAAATGCAACGTCCCCGTTGGGAGACGTTGCTAAGAAATAGGAGGTCCCCGATGGGAGACGTTGCTAAGAAATGACTAATTAAAGCTAATTCTGATCATTTGGGGGATTTTCAGCCTTTATATTAACCATTTATTATTATATTTGGTTAATACGATAACCAAATAATATGATTAATAGGATAATACAATCTGCAATAATATCAAAAATTGGCAAGGGAAAAGCTATTTTAATAGTTGGACCGAGGCAGGTGGGAAAGACAACATTGGTAAAAACTATACTAAATGATGAGGTGTATTTGTTTTTAGATGGAGATGACCCTACGGTGAGAAACTTACTGACAAACCCCAATACAGAACGGTTAAAAAGTATAATTGGTAAGAATAAATTTGTTTTTATAGATGAAGCGCAGCGTATAGAAAACATTGGGTTGACCTTAAAAATAATTACAGATCAGTTTAAAGATGTGCAGTTATTGGTAAGCGGCTCATCTGCCTTTGAATTAAATAACAAACTAAATGAACCGCTTACGGGGCGCAAATGGGAATTTCAATTATATCCTGTATCGTGGAAAGAATTGGAAGATAATATAGGTTTTTTAAAAGCAACACAACAATTAGAAATACGTTTGCTTTATGGAATGTACCCGGATGTAATAAACAACAGCAGCGAAGCATTTGATGTACTGAAGGAACTGACCAATAGTTATTTGTATAAAGATATTTTGGCGCTTGGCAGTATAAGAAAACCTGAGGTTCTAGAAAAATTATTACAGGCACTGGCATTACAGGTTGGGAGTGAAGTAAGTTATAATGAACTAGCGCAATTATTAAACATTAATAAAAATACTGTTGGAACTTATATAGATACATTGGAAAAAGCATTTGTAATTTTTAAGCTTAAAAGCTTTAGCCGCAATTTGAGAAACGAGATAAAGACCAATCAGAAAATATATTTTTATGATAACGGTATTAGAAACATGATCATAGGAAATTTTAACCCGCTGGAACTGCGCCAGGATAAAGGTGCACTATGGGAGAACTTTTTAATAAGCGAAAGGATGAAGAAAAACAGCTACGAAAATAGTACCGCCAAACCTTTTTTCTGGCGAACGGTGCAACAGCAAGAAATAGATTATGTAGAGGATTTCAATGGAAATATTACTGCCTATGAAATAAAATGGAATGTAAATGCTAAAGCAAAAACATATAAAATATTTAATGAAACCTATAATGCCCAAACAGAAATTATAAACAGCGAAAATTTTAGGAAATTCTTATAGATAAATGATTAGCTAAGTATCATTCTACTTCGCAGCTCTCGCCTTGGT
>JBIIPY010000114.1:0-7704 GCA_044342365.1 Ferruginibacter sp.
GGAGGATAAACAGGATCATTGGTAATGTCTACCACGAAAACTTTTGAATTAGCAATACTCCACTGGCCTTCATTATTTTTTGTACGCAGGAATAACCAATTGGTAGTAGCGGGCGCAAGGCCGGATGTATTTACAGCCGCCGCAATATTATTAATATCCAAAGCTGCCGTAACTGGTATGGCCGTTCCGTTTCCTGCACCAGGATCTGTATTAATAAAATATTCTGCGGCCACAATGTTTTGTGGGGTAGCAGGTGAAGCTGGATACGCAAAATTGAAATCTACAATAAAATCTTTCATGCTGCACAGCGACCATCTGCCTTCGTTATTTTTAGTTCTGATGTATAACCTATGTACGCCATTTGATAAAGCTGAGGTATTCACTGTTGCCGGTGCATCGTTAATGTTAACACCTGGAGTAAAAGGTATAGATGTTGCACTGCCAAAACCGGGATCGGTATCAATAAAATATTCGGCAGCAACAATATTTTGTGGTGCAGGCGCTGCGCCTATATAAACAGGATCAAAGTCGTACAGGAATTCCCTGATACTGGAAATTCCCCATACACCCTGGTTGTTCTTGGAGCGGATGACCAGTTTGTGAACACCGGTAGATAAGCCGTTCACATTAATCAGTGCCGGTGCATTAGAAATATTTAATGCCGCAGTAACGCTAATGTTTGCAGCCGCCCCAATACCTGGATCAGTATCTACAAAATATTCTGCCTCAGTAATATTTTGAGGTGCTGCCGAGGCAGGCGGATAAACAGGATCCTGCGCCCGGGTACAGAGTAACATACCGGTAAACAGTATGGACATAAAAAGACTTTTCATTTTCATTTAGTTTAATGAAATGATTAAATAACTGGTTCCTTTACCGGCATTAATTGGTATTCCTTGTGCTGAAAGTAACGTTCATTGTTGCAGTGCCGGAGGGAATAGAAATAGGCACCGTTAAAGCGTAAATGCTGGGTATGTTGGGGATACCGCTAAGCTTGTAGGGATCTGTTGCGCCGAATGCACCACAGTCTGGTGTTACTACAGCTCCTACCGTTAAGCCCGCCCCAATAGCCGGGGAAAGCGGTTTCAACTGGTACCGGGCATCAAAACTCCCTGTAAGTAAAAAAACGTTCGTCATATTTACGCCCAGCTGGTTGGCGGTAGCCGTTAAGGGTAACACCTGGCTGGCTCTGGCAAACAAATTATTTTTAACGGTGGTATTTGTAAATACCCACTCATAGTTTGGGTCTGCTATGATATTATTGGCAAAATAACAATTTGGGATGTTGCTAAAGTAAGTTGCAAAAAAGGTATTGTTCCTTATAATATTGGCTGTACCGGTTAGGGCCTGCAGGCTCATGTATCCACTGAAGTTATAAAAAATACAATTCTCTACCACAAAATTGCTAAGGTTGCCGGTAGCGGCCTGAACACCCGTATTATTGAAAAAGGATTTTCTTATGGTAATGTTGCTGTGGGTAGCATTTGAAAAATTTAAGCCACCGGTAAAATTTACCTTTTCAAAAACGAGGTTATAAGAAGTGGCACTGACATTAATTTGTGCACCGCCAGATGCAATGCCTAAAAACTTACTGCCGTTTGCGCCGTTTTCGATAGTAATATACCCTAACCTGCTTTCTACTGTAGCAGCCTGCAAACCTGCATTTCCTGGTGTGGTTGCATTAGCAGGATTTAAAAAATATCCCAACCCAACTATTACAAGTCTTTTTGTTAAAGTGCCTGCTGCATATTCTGTAGTGCTCGATTCTAAATATATAGTATCGCCGTTTATTACAGATGCCGAAGCAGTTGCCAGCGTTAGACTTGTAAAGTCTGCTGTTACCCCGGGATTATTATTTATTCTCCATATTTTAGCATGGGCTGGCAGTGTTGCAAACAAAAATGCAATAACAACTGAGGAAAGGAAAAACTTTTTCATGATTATTTTTTTTAAAATGAAATTTTTATTGATAACGTAAAAATGGGTATTCAAAAAGAATCATACTATCCCTGAAAAATGGGATTTTTTAAAAAAAAGAAAAATCATGGAAAAAGGGGAGACGATTCCATGTTCTAAATTTCTTTATTTGTAATAACAATTCAATGGAGTATTTTAAAGCATGAAAATTCTTATTTCCATATGTTTCTTGTTCATTGGCTCAATTAATTCAGCAAAATGCCAATCAAAAACAAACAAAGACAGTTTGTTTTCGGCAATACAAACTATGCGTGAAGACAGTTTGAAGGTGGACCAGCTTTATATTTATGGTGAATTTTTTGAAGACGAATTTCCAGACACAGCTGCCCATTACTTCAAAAAAGCAAAAGCGCTGGCTCAAAAAATTAATTATAAAATAGGGGAAGCTGCCTTCTCAAGCAGATACATAGTAATACTTAACAACAGGGGGGCTTTCCGAGAGGCATTGAACGTTGCAGAAGAGGCTTTGGAGATTTATAAAGTAATGGGCACTAATAGAGACCTGGCAGTTGCATATCTCAACGTGGGAAATGAGTGGCAATATTTATCCGATTTTGCTCAGGCAACCGATTATTACCTGATTGCAAAAAAATGGGCTGATGAAGTTCAAGATAAAAAATTACAACGCGTCTCCAATAACAACTTGGCTTCGGTTTTTATAGAATTACAACAATACGAAAAAGGCATTCAGTACGCTGAAACAGCATTGGGTATTGCCCGTGAATTGAAAAACGATTATGCCATTGCTTCGAGTATGTACAATATTGCTAATGCCTTGATGCACCAAAAGCAACACGACAAAGCGTTGGCAATCTATAAACAGATAGAGCAAATTGGTATTGAAACATCCGATGATATTCTTCAATTGGATGGCTGGTTGGGAACAGCTGATGCCCAAAGTGCCATGAAAAACGACGCATTGGCCCAACAATTTTACAATAAGGTCATTCAGTTTTCTAAAGAAAAAAACACCCCTGAGTATGAAATGTATGCCTGCATGGGGATGATAGATGTTCAGGTTCGCCAAAAAAATTTCGCACTCGGAGAAAGTTTTGTTAAAAGAGGTATTGAACTCGCTCAACAACAAGGGTCAAAATTAGAATTGAAAGATTTGTATTTGAAAGCTTCAATATTGTATGAAGAAAAAGGTAATACTAAACTGGCATTGAATTTCAGAAAAGATTTTGAATTGCTCAACGATTCTATCGTAGGTGAAAAAAGCCGAGCATTGGTATCTAACCTGGAAGCCAGATATGAGTTCGAAAAAAAAGAGGCTACCATTCAACAATTACACGCCGAAAACGAGGTGAAAACTTTAACTATAGGGCGTAAAAATCTATACAACTACGTACTAATAGGAAGTGCCCTAACCTTGTTGATTATTTTATTGCTCAGTTATCGAACCTATAAACAAAAACAGTTGCTGCAACAGCAACAAATATCTGAACTAGAAACACAACAAAAACTAACTGCCACCGAAGCAGTCCTTAAAGGAGAAGAACAGGAGCGGTCAAGATTGGCCAAAGACCTGCATGATGGTTTGGGAGGAATGTTAAGTGGCATTAAATACTCATTCAATGCTATGAAAGGAAACTTAATTTTAACGCCTGAAACTGCACAGGCTTTTGAACGCAGCATGGATTTGCTCGACAGTTCTATCAAAGAAATGCGAAGAGTGGCACACAATATGATGCCAGAAGCATTGGTGAAATTTGGATTGGAAACTGCCCTAAAAGATTTTTGCAATGATATCAATCAAACAGGGGCTTTACAACTGTCATACCAATCTATTGGGTTCGATCAGCAAGAAAATATAGAACAAACAAAAGCCATCACCATTTACAGGATCGTACAGGAATTGGTGAACAACAGCATCAAACATGGTGCTGCCAGCAAAGTGTTGGTACAATTATCAAAAGAAGCCAATAAAATATTGCTTACTGTTGAAGATGATGGAATTGGTTTTGATTCTGCTACCCTGAAACAGGCTAGAGGCATGGGTTGGAGCAACATCCAAAACAGGGTAGAATTTTTGAAAGGGCAAGTTGATGTAGATTCAAAAATAGGTACTGGCACTTCTGTGCATATTGAAATTACCGTATGAACAAACCAATTTTACTGATAAGTTTCTATTACACTTGAAATTGTTTAGTACAGCGCAATCAGCCATGTCTAATGCTGCATTCCAAAAATAGTCTACAATATATGCTCATAGGAATTGCTGTTGCCATTATAATAATTTCTTTAATGAGCTATCTTAATTATACTCAAAAAACTGCAACAATAATGAATCAGTGAGATCGATACAATTCAACAACTAGTGGCCAATGAAGCCGTATTAAAGGGAGACCAACAAGAATTGAACAGAAATTGATAAACAATATCATCAAACACGCTGCTGCTTATAATACCAATGTGATTTATATAATATGCCAATATTTTATAAATCTTATCCCGAATGCTTTCGGGGGTAAATGCCGATGGTATCAAACAAATAGTACAATGAGGCGATAGCCGACATTGGACTATATTGTTTGTCCAATCGGTATCAGGTACTTGCGCAACTCACCCTGTTCTTGCAAACACTCAGTATCACTGTGGAAGACAATGAATTGTATTCAACACCCAATTGATACATAACGCTGGAGGCATGGGTTGGGCAAGCATCAGATATCGGGTTGAATTTTTTAAAAAGTAAGTTAGACGTTTCTTCACAGAAAGATAAAGGCATATCTGTTCACATTGAAATAAATATTGCTTAATTTCCATATACCAAAAATACCATGGCTATAAAAATATTTATTGTAGATGACCACCAGATGGTGATAGAAGGTATTCATTCCCTACTGCAAAACGAACCATCCATCGCTTGGGCAGGGCATGCAACCACGGCGTTGGCATGTGCTGAATTTTTAAAACATCATACTGCTGATGTTATTTTGATGGATATCAATTTACCTGATAAAAGTGGGATAGAACTTTGTGCAGAAGTGAAAGCTGCCTATCCGGAGATTTATATCCTGGGCCTCAGTACTTTTAATCAGCAAAGTTTTATTGAAAAAATGCTACAAAGTGGCGCTTCCGGTTACATTCTAAAAAACGCTACAAAAGAAGAATTGTTAGATGGCATTGAAACAGTGATGAAAGGGAAACAATACCTGAGTTTTGATGCGGCTACCACACTTCGTCAAATACCCGATCCCTCTAATTTACCCGTAATAACCAGAAGAGAAAAAGAAGTGTTGGGATTAATTGCCGACGGACTCACCAATAATCAAATAGCACAACAACTGTTCATTAGCGTGGCCACTGTTGACACGCACCGCAAAAATTTATTAGCAAAATTTGAAGCCAAAAATATTGCCTCACTCATTAAGGTAGCGGTAAAAATGGGCTTGATTTAAACTGTTTACTTTTAATCTTCATACAGTAAATATTTTTTTCGCATTGCTTTGTACTCGGCCAATGCGGGTTCCCAACTAGCCCTGATCTGGGCTTCGCTCTTGCCTTCAATGATTTGTTTTTTCAAATCATCTGTTCCAGCCAGTTTATCTATAAAATTATTTTTTAAGAAGAAACTGTCTTTCCCTGGAAACATTTCATAAGCCTTTAACAAATGCTTTAATTGTATTTGATTGTTTACCGCTTTCAACACCGCTGCTTTTGTACCATTTAAATTCCAGCCATAACACTCCTGAAAAAAACATTTGCTGTTTTTTGCTCCTGCATTTGGTTTGGGGGTAAAGGCATACAAGTTTTTGGGTAATGTGGGATGTCCAAAAATTTGAAAAGGTTTGTCTGTCCCCCTGCCTTCGCTCAATACCGTGCCTTCAAAAAAACAAGTAGAAGGGTACCAATAGATACTCTGCATATCCTTTAAATTGGGTGATGGCATCACTGGCAATTCGTAGATGGTTTGATGAGTATAACCCTTGCATTTTATCACCTGCACATGAAAGGGGGTATCTACAGTGGGGGTTGTAGAAACATTGTAGCTGTTAATTTTATTGGCTTTCTCACTCAACCATTTTTCTCCCATCAGCATCATACTGTACTCACCAATAGTGAGGCCGTGTACAACCGGAATGGCTTGCATGCCCACAAAGCTTTTGAATTTTTTATTCAGCACAGGGCCATCTACATAAAATCCATTCGGGTTGGGCCTGTCGAGTACCATCAATGGTTTGTGCAATTCGATGCAAGCTTCCAGCAGGTATTCAAGTGATGAAATGTAGGTATAAAAACGCACACCTACATCTTGCACATCAAACACAACAACATCCACATCGGCTAAATCTTCCGAAGTAGGTTTTTTATGATTGCCGTACAGGCTAACGATAGGGATACCTGTTTTTTTATCAATTTGATCGCCTACATGTTCACCTGCATCTGCATCGCCTCTAAAGCCATGTTCTGGTCCAAAAATCTTTACGATTCGGATACCAGATTTCAACAACGTATCAACCAAATGCGTTTTGCCTACCACAGAGGTTGGATTGGCGAAAATGGCCACTTTTTTGTTTTTTAGCAGGGGTAGGTACACTTCCATTCGGTCGGCACCGGTTTGCACTTTTTCGGCAGGTTGTGTTTGAGCACACACCGATACAGAATTGATTGTAAATACAAGAGCAAGCATCAATAGTTTCATACAGCTAAGTTGCACAAATCTTTTGAAATGGATTAGCCTTTTATCATTTACTTTGCATTCTTAATGTTCTATTCAACAGAGAAATATTTATCAACTATCCGGCCCTGCCGGGGTTTCGGAACAAAAAAACAACTATGGCACAAGTAAAACACGGAGATGTAGTAAGAGTGCACTACACAGGTAAATTGGTAAGCGGAGATCAGTTTGATTCTTCTGTAGGCAGAGAACCACTGGAATTCACCGTTGGCGCTGGTATGATGATCAAAGGATTTGATGATGCCATGCCAGGTATGGCGGTGGGCGAAAAGAAAACAGTAAACATACCAGCAGCTGATGCCTATGGCGAAAAAGACCCCAATGCCATCATTGATTTTCCAAAAGAAAATGTACCGGAAGACATGAAATTGGAACCGGGCATGCAACTCACCCTTAGCAACGAGGCTGGTCAACCATTCCCCGTTGTGGTGGTAGAAGTAAAAGAAGAAGTGATTGTGTTGGATGCCAACCATTTTTTGGCCGGACAAGAATTGGTGTTCGATATTGAGTTGGTAGAATTAGTAACTGACTAATTTTTCCCTATACATTTTTAGAAAGCAGCTCCATCATGGGCTGCTTTTTGTTTAGGTAAAAGCGGGTTCTCTCCTTATTCATTAATTTGCAGAAAAAGAATGAACTCATGATACAAATTGATAAGAACCAACTCACCCAACGCTTCATGCGTTATGTGCAAATAGATACACAAAGCGATCCAAATACCAACAGTTTTCCTAGTACCGAAAAGCAAAAAGACTTGAGTCAATTGTTGGCAGCAGAATTAACAGCAATGGGTATCAACAATGTGGAAACAGATGTATATGGTTATGTGTATGCCAACCTGCCTGCTAACAGTACTAAAATAAACATTCCGGTTATTTGTTTTTGTTCGCATATTGATACTGCGCCCGATTGCAGTGGCAGCAACGTAAAACCCATGCTGCATCAACAATACGATGGAAAAGATATTGTGCTGCCAGATGATAACAGTCAGGTATTGAGTAGCAATACATTTCCTTATTTGCAGCAACATATTGGGCAGGATA
>JBIIPY010000036.1:0-25139 GCA_044342365.1 Ferruginibacter sp.
CTACATTATGAAAGAAAACGGATTGTACACTTTAGACGGCACTGCTGCAGATGAGTATAAAAACGGCAACCCCAGCAAAAAGAAAAGTGGTATCGAGATCCGCGACGGAAAAACCAATATCACCATTGATGAAAATGGCATCATCATCAATGATGGAGAAGACAACTATCGTTACAATGATGAAACGCGTCAGAAAACAATCGACTCTATTAAATCTGAAATGAACCGCGATCAGCAAAGCAGAAAAGATTCAATACAGAAGATCAAACAACAATTAGACGAGGAGTTGAAAAAGCTCGAAGCACCTAAAAGCCCAACGGTAAAAACACAACAAAACAATCATTATGTATTGCCAGCATACAATCCCATGATCATGATGCTGAGCAAATAAGAAGTTTCAATAGTTGAGTTGAAGTTGAAGCAACAAAAAAATCCTGCCGCAAGGCGGGATTTTTTGTTTGGAATTAGATGAAACAATGGCATATATTTTATACCGATTGGACAAACAATATAGTCCAATATCGCTATCGCCTCATTGTACTATTTGTTTGATACCATCGGCATTTACTCCCGAAAGCATTCGGGATAAGATTTATAAAATATTGGCATATTATATAAATCACATTGGTATTACAAAACACGAAGCCAATTTTGCCTACATTTCTGCTGCCCCGTCGCTTACATTTGTTACCCTAACATTTAAACAAAATCTTGATTACATTTGCAGCCTAAATTTAAAAGATGAAAAACACCCCTTTTACCCAGCATCACATGGTTCTGGGCGCTAAAATGGCTGAATTCGCAGGCTTCAATATGCCCATTTCTTATACTGGCATCAACGACGAACATGCGGCTGTTAGAAACAACGCCGGCGTGTTTGATGTAAGCCACATGGGCGAATTTATTTTGAGAGGGGAAGGGGCACTCGATTTAATACAACGCATCACCAGCAATGATGCTGCTAAATTAACCGCTGGAAAAATTCAATACAGCTGCATCCCCAACCACGACGGCGGAATTGTAGATGATCTACTGGTGTATTGCATAAAAGAAAATGAAATTTATATGTTGGTGGTAAACGCCGGCAATATAGATAAAGACTGGAATTGGATACAAGACCACAATATGGCCAATGTAACCATGCACAACATTTCTGCAAAAACCTGTTTGCTAGCAGTGCAAGGTCCCAACGCCACCAAAATATTGCAACCGCTTACCGATATGGACATCCTCAACCTTAAATATTACACTTTCACCAAGGGTGTATTTGCAGGGGTAGAAAATGTATTGGTGAGTGCAACGGGATACACAGGCGCCGGCGGTGTAGAAATTTATTTTGAAGACGAGAACGGTGCTGCTGATAAAATTTGGAACGCTATTTTTGAAGCCGGTGCTGTTGCTGGTATCAAACCAATCGGTTTGGGCGCCAGAGATACCCTGCGATTGGAAATGGGTTTTTGTTTGTACGGCAATGATATCGATGATACCACTTCGCCTATTGAAGCTGGATTGGGATGGATCACCAAGTTTACCAAAGACTTCTCTTCTAAAGCCATTTTTGAAAAACAAAAAGCAGCTGGGCCATCTAAAAAACTGATCGGTTTTCAAATGATCGACAAAGGCATTGCTCGTCACGATTATGAAATCAAAGACGAAACCGGTAATTTGATTGGCAAGGTTACATCGGGCACCCAAGCACCATCACTGGGCAAGGCCATCGGAATGGGCTATGTAGACACCGCGTTTGTTGCACAGGGAACCCCTATCTATATCTCGGTTAGAGACAAAGCATTAAAAGCCGAGATCGTAAAAATTCCATTTGCTTAAAAATTTGGCCGATGGTAGAAATGCTGGAAAACAATTACGTTCAAGCTTCCACATAGCCGGGGTTCAATTTGAGCAGAAGCATCGACCGCGCTT
This sequence comes from Ferruginibacter sp., assembly GCA_044342365.1. GTDB lineage: Bacteria > Bacteroidota > Bacteroidia > Chitinophagales > Chitinophagaceae > Ferruginibacter. The sequence continues at coordinate 1,921 of JBIIPY010000036.1, forward strand.
AACCAAACAGGTATTATTGACCAATATTTTTTTTACAATTATCATACATGAGCACTACCATTAAACCCGCACTATATACCACGCTTTCTCCTGCATTGTTGAACCTGTTTGATGTGAGCAACAGCATCGTTGTTATCATTGATGTATTAAGAGCCACCAGTACCATTGCCACTGCATTGGCCAACGGCGCCAAAGCCATTGTGCCGGTTGACAGTGTAGCAGAATGCATTAGAATTGGCAAACAAATAGAAGCCATCACAGCAGGCGAAAGAGATGGGCAGGTAGCAGAAGGATTACAATATGGCAATTCGCCTTTCGAATATCCTTCATCGTTTGTAAAAGGAAAAACATTGGTACTTACCACTACCAACGGCACCAAACTTTTGCACATGGCCCTCGATAAGGGTGCCAAAGAAATTGTGACGGGATCATTTCCAAATCTGCAAGCGGTATGTAATTATTTGTTGAAACAAAACATGCCCGTGGTGTTGGCTTGCGCTGCATGGAAAGACAGGGTGAATATTGAAGACACACTGTTTGCCGGTGCCGTTATTGATCAAATAAAACAACACTTTAGCATCAACTGCGATTCTTCGCAAATAGCCCACAATTTGTACCTGTCTGCAAAAGAAGATTTGTATGAATTCATGAAAGTACACGATGCTTCCCATTACCATCGGCTTACCAATTTTGGACTGGAAAAAGACATTCGTTATTGCCTAACCCCAGGTGGGGCAAATGTATTGCCTTTATATAAAAATGGCACATTGGTAACAGCCTCAATGTAAAAATTATTATTGTTATTTCTCATCACTGGCCAGAACCGGAGGTCTTCCCTAGATGTTTTAACAGCATTTTGTTCACAAACGTTCTTTAAACGCTTTGGGCTCATTTTTTTTCCTTTACTTTTGCAAATTGCCCTTTTCAGAACAGCTTTTGTAGTTCTACTCAATGGATATGGTGCAATGGATGAATCATTAAAATAATTTCAATTGGCACTACCGCATCTCATCAAACATATTTACAATAATGGTACCGATGAAGTAATACGGAGAGGAAAAAAAATTCACTCACTCGGTTATGTAGAAATGATCGAACACGATGAGCTCATGGGTACCATTGTATTTAGGGTGAAGGACGATGTATACAGCACCTTTTACAAAGTATATATTCAGAAGTATGCCGACGCCAAGTTGATGTCGTTGCGGTGCAGTTGCCCCTATAACCTGGGTGAAATTTGCAGGCATGAAACTGCTGCCCTGCTGCGTTTGCAGGATATGGTAGACAAAAACATGCTCATGAGCAGTGCCATACAGTACAACCAGCTACATACTGTGGCAAAGATGAAGCACATCGAGTTGAAGATGATCAAAATGCTTTCGTCTCCTTCTATTTACCAGGAAGCAGAAACCATGCTTCGGTCTACAAAAGCAAACATTGTTAAAGCGGCAGACGAAAGGGTAGAGGCTCAACTCATATACAACGGAGAAGAATATCCGCTGGTGATTCAAAAAAACGACGAACGCAATTTTGATACCTCCTGCAGCTGCACAGAATCGATGCATCCGCTTTGCGAGCATAAAACGATGTTGTTTATTCAGCTATTGAATGCTTATGGCCCCAACTATTTCGACAGCATCCGAAACCTCGACAAAGAAAAAAATAAATTACTACAGATATATGGATACAGTTTAGACGATGAGTTAACTGGAAAATTTGAATTCATATACAAAGAAGGGAAACCTTTTTTGAAACTGCTGGATACTTCTATCAAAAGAGTTACTGCGCCTGCGAGTTTAAGTGCTACGGCTAGGCCAACAGACCCCATGATACAGGTTGTGCAAACCACAGAAGCTGCTACCGAAACGGAGGCAACAGCATTACAACAAGAAAAAAATGTCCGACTGGGCCTGGTGTTTAACTTCAACGCCAAAACCTATCCTGGTTTTATGGTTGATAGTTTGCAGGGGGAAGCCGATGATGCTACCCAAACCTTTATGGGCAAGGCCGAAAAATTAGACCTTACCAAATTTGTAAATACAGAACTGTTTAACGAATCGGACAAAACGCTGTTTCAGCAAACCAGAAAACTGCAGGACAATGAGGTGAACAAATACCTCAACCGCAACTCTCCCTTCAGTGGCATTTGGGAAAACATCATTCATACAGAAGGAGATGATTTACCAGAAGAAACCAAATCGCTGATCACAGAATACCTGCATCCAAAACTGAAAAAAATATTTGAAGAGCAGGCAGGTAACCCTTACGCATATACGCTTCCCTTTGGCAAAACATTTAAAACAGCCAACCTGGTAACAACCGAACTCAGCGACGACTTTATAGCCCCGGTGTTTAAAGTGGTGGCCGTAAACGATCAGTTCGAAATTGTGTGCATGGTAAAATTGCAAAGCCAGCTGATTCCGTTTGGCGAAAATGAATGCAACAGCAGTTTGGTTTTTAAATACAACGATGTACTCTATCTCTGGAAAAAACCAGAAGACGTATTGCAGGCAGAAAAATTTTTGAAAGAAGGCAACATCATCCTGAGTAAAAACAACTGGGCCGAGAAGATGCAAAAAGTTATTTTGCCCCTCACCCGCGAATACCAGGTAGAATTTGACAAAAGCCTGATCAGAGAAATAAAAGATACCCTGCCCGAAGTGAAGCTGATGCTGCAGGAAAAAGGCGATTACTTGTTGTTTCAGCCAGTATTTACTTACAGCGGATTCGATACCCGACTGTCAGACAAGGATACCCTCAGCATTCCCGAAGGCGATAAAATATTGGTGATACACCGCAATACTGCAGCCGAACAAGCTTTTGTGGAAAAGTTAGACACGCTCCATTCTATGTTTGTAAAGCAGGAAGAGAGTGGAAGTTTGGCGTTGAAAGGCTCCGAAGTATTGCGCAACAACTGGTTCTTCTTGTTCGTAGACGCCATGAAAGACATGAAAATTCCGGTCTACGGTTTTGAGGCGTTGAAAAACTTCCGTTTCAACACGGCTAGGCCCAACACGCATATTCACGTAAGCAGTGGTTTAGATTGGTTCGACGCCAAAGTTGAAATAGAATTTGGAGTACAGCGGGTAGGCATTGCCGATATTAAAAAGGCATTGGCCAGCAAACAATCCTTTGTTCATTTGGGTGATGGCACTTTGGGTATTTTACCCGACGAATGGTTGAAACGTTATGCGTTGTTGTTTAAAGTGGGCGATGGCAGGGCAGACAAACTACGACTGAGCAAATACCACATGAGCGTGATTGATGAGCTCTATGAAAACAGAGACGAAACCGAACTCAGTTTTGCACTCGACGAAAAATTTGAACGACTCAAAGAGTTTAAAAACATACCAGAAATTCCGGCACCCGAAGGCGTAACCGCTGTGCTGAGACCTTACCAGTTGGCCGGTTACCAATGGCTGAGCTACCTCAACGATGTGGGCTGGGGTGGTATTTTGGCCGATGACATGGGATTGGGTAAAACCGTGCAAGCCCTTACTATGTTGGATGCTTATAGGGCCCATAACAATGGACTGAAAGCCATTGTGGTTTGTCCCACCACATTGATCTACAACTGGCAAAACGAGGTAAAGAAATTTACCCCTTTACTTACTTACCACATTCACCATGGAAGTGCCAGAAGCAGGAGTGCAGAAGAGTTACAGCAGTCGAACATCATCATTACCACTTATGGTACGCTGAGAAGCGATATACAATTGTTGCTCAAAATTGTGTTTGATTATGTAGTGCTCGATGAGAGCCAGGCCATTAAAAACCCCTCTTCTAAAGTAACCAAAGCGGCTACCTTATTAAACGCCAAGAACCGGGTTTGTATGAGCGGTACGCCATTGCAGAACAACACTTTCGACATATTTGCACAAATGAATTTCCTAAACCCCGGGTTATTAGGCAGCATGGAGTTTTTTAGAAATGAGTTTGCTACACCGATAGATAAGTTTGGCGAACAAGAGCAAAAAGACCACTTACGCAAATTGTTGTTTCCTTTTATTTTGCGTAGAACCAAAGAACAGGTGGCCAAAGATTTGCCGGAAAAAACAGAAACCATTTTATTTTGCGAGATGGAAAAAGAGCAGCGTAAAATTTACGATGCCTATAGAAATAGTTATCGCGATAAGATTTTGGGAACCATCGATGACAAGGGAATCGATAAATCGCAACTTACCATTTTACAGGGCCTGATGAAATTGAGGCAGATTTGCGACAGTCCAGCTATTTTAAATGAAGAAGAAAAATACCCCAATCATTCTATTAAGTTAGATGAACTAATGAGGGAGATCACCGAGAACATTGGCGATCACAAAGCACTCATCTTCTCTCAGTTTTTGGGTATGCTGGGTCTTATTCGGGAAAAACTGAAAGAGCAAAATATCCCCTTTGAATATTTTGATGGAAGTACTTCCGCTACCGAAAGGGAAAGAGCCATCCAGAATTTTCAGAACAACGATGAATGCAGGGTGTTCCTCATTTCGTTGAAAGCGGGTGGTGTGGGGCTGAACCTTACGGCCGCAGATTATGTGTACATTGTAGACCCCTGGTGGAACCCCGCTGTGGAGCAGCAAGCCATCGACAGAACGCATCGTATTGGCCAAACCAAAAACATATTTGCTTACCGGATGATTTGTTTAGACAGCATCGAAGACAAGATCTTACAATTGCAAGAACGCAAGCGTATCCTGGCAAGGGAGCTCATTACAGATGACAATGGTTTTGTGAAAACCCTTACCAAGGCCGATGTGGAGTATTTGTTTAGTTAGAGTAGTGCGGCTGATGACTGCGTGCTGGTAAATAGATGGATAATACTGCATTGCGTCCAAAAACGGATGGGCACAAAAAACTCCTCAAACCCAACAAACCCAACAGGCCCAAAGGTTTAAAAAATTGCTCGACTAACGTGTATTACGATGCAATAAAGTTTTTCAGACGTTGAAAATCCTTATTAGAGTTGTTGAAAAACAAGCTGCTGAGCAAGGCAACAATCGCCTTTGCAGCCGTTTCAAAGGCTGAAAATGGGGGTTCATTTCTTTTCATAATAATTGGATTTAAGTAGGAGGATAAAAATAGTTACTGTCGAAAGCCTTGTCAAGCGGTACTTTGCTGATTCAATTTCATGGTAAATTCCGCAGGTTTTGAAGCTTTACGCTTAAAGCAATGCGCTCATTTTTTTTAATCTACTGGTTTTCTTATAATATTTTATGGGATATATTTCGGGATGCTGCACCAGTTTTTGAACCAGGGTTTGTACCATGAGCATGAACGGATGCTTCGGCTTTTGTTGGGGCTGATTGTTCACCATAAATGTTGGTTTATTGTTAAAACGGGAATATTGGGGAAATATTGTGTAAAAAATGTGCTTTAGACGATGGCCGAATATTAATTTAATTATCAAAATCGCAACTTTATTCAATCCATGCTGTTAATCAATCCTTATGTATCACCAATTTTAATTAACCAACAACACATTAATCAACTATCATGAAAAAGAATTTCCTTTCGTTTGTTATGGCATCAGCTGCCACTGTAATGTTATTTGCAGCCTGTGGCGAAACCAAAACAGAAGCTACCACCGAAACGCCAGCTATTGACACAACTGCTACTGTAGCTCCAACCCCAGCCCCAGAAGCAGGTGTAATGGTAGGCGGTGCCAATATGGTTCCTTCTAAAAACATCGTTGAAAACGCAGCTGCATCTGCAGACCACACTACTTTGGTTGCAGCGGTAACTGCAGCAGGTTTGGCAGAAACATTGAGCGGAACTGGTGCATTTACTGTATTTGCACCAACAAATGCAGCATTTGCAAAATTACCAGCCGGTACTGTAGAGAGTTTATTGACTCCAGCAAAAAAGGCTGACTTAACTGCTATCTTAACTTACCACGTGGTACCAGGTGCTTTGAAAGCAGCTGATTTAAAAGATGGCCAAAAATTGAAAACCGTACAGGGTAACGAATTAACTGTATCTATCAAAGACGGTAAAGTAATGATCGATGGTGCTGTTGTAACCATCGCAGACGTTGTATCAAGTAATGGTGTTACGCACGTAATTGACGCAGTAGTTACTCCTAAGAAATAATTAAAGGAGTTGTTTGTTTTTTTAAAAGCTGTTCTGAAAGGAACAGCTTTTTTATTGTGGTATTACATACTATGAAATGGTTATTTGATTGATAATACCGATTGGACAAACAATATAGTCCAATATCGGCTATCGCCTCATTGTACTATTTGTTTGATACCATCGGCATTTACTCCCGAAAGCATTCGGGATAAGATTTATAAAATATTGGCATATTATATAAATCACATTGGTATAAAAAGTGACCAACCAAAATCGCTTAACAGCTTGAACAATAGGTTTATAACCGCTACTTTCATCTATTCTCCCGGATGGTAGGTTCTCTTTGCATCCTTCACTACGTCCTCTTTGTAAAATAGTACATCCTTAAAGATTCCTTTGCTATACATGATCAACTGGTCTTTAAAATGAGGTGAATTCGGATCGCCACTGTTGCCACCTGCCAGCAATGATTTGGCTTTTACCTTGGCTCCAAATTCTACCACACATACAAAACTGTTTCCGCTGATGCCATAACGGTTAACCGTTCCAGAAAAGGTGCTACTGTTGTACGAAGGCAACATGCCCCACAAGGCTGATGCAAAAGGAACAGCTACGCTTTCTTGTTGATCGTCGAAAGACAATTCAAGGTTGTTGTTGATGCGCTGAAAACGGTTGATGGTTCCCCAAGTAACATTCCATTTGCCATACCTTTTTTCGAGATTCGTTTTGGCCCTTAACAAAGGTTCTACCAGATCGATGGGTTTTGCATTGGCAGCAAAATATTTGGTATAAGTTACTTGGTCGGCTTCGCCAATATCAACATACACTTTTCTGATGTTGTTGTTGAGCAGTTGCGCCCACTCAATAGCAAGGGTAGTGGCCACCGATTCGTTGCTGCTGTAGTAATCCCACTTCTTCAAAAGAGCGATGGGTTCTTTTAAAGTGTTGAGCATACTGTCTGAAAGTTCATTGCCAGATTCATAGGCTTTTATGAGCCAAGGCACCAACACTTCAAAAGCAGCCATGTATCTGTCATAGCCTGCATCGATCATTTTTTGCATCGTAAACTTGTTTTGGTTGCTCAACAGTTTTACGGCATTAATGCCTCGGAAGTTTTCTCCATCCGGCGCCATGTAAGCGGGGTAATTGTATTTTAACGGGCTTGCGCTTCCACTCACCGTGTACGGGGTAGAATTGCAGTTTTGAATAAATCCACTGGTTGGGTTAATGGTTTGCACAATTTCATTTACTGGATGTAAGCCTTTCCATTCGGTGGCGGCAATACTGCCATCTACCGGCTGGCTCCAATTAAAAGCGGTATCTCTGATCGGAATATAGTTGCCATGCCAGTAAGCAATATTGCCCTTGTTATCGGCAAACACTGTGCTGTTGCTGGTATTGCCTTTGAACTCCATGGTTTTTTTATAATCTTCCAAACCGGTTGCCTTGGTGCGCAACCAACTTTGCGAAATGCCACTCGCCATCCTGTTGCTCGATTTTACGCTGATGTATTGGCCATTTCTTTTGCCCATTACCGGACCATGATGGGTGGCATAGGTTACAAAGGTTTTACTCACCAAACCACTGTCTGTTTTAAAACGAATGCTGATGGGTTTGGGTTTTAGCTTGCGTTGTTCACCTTCATATTCGTATTGAAGTCCGGTACCTTCGGGTCTTACTTTTTCGAGGTACATATCGGATACATCCACATTGTTGCTGGTATGCATCCATCCACATTGCTCGTTAAAGCCCTGGTACACAAAAAACTGTCCCCAGGTTACTGCTCCATAAGCGTTCAAACCTTCTTCGCTTACCATGTGTACCTCTGGGCGGAAATAAAATGTAACGTGTGGGTTGATGTATAAGATGGCGTTGCCGGAAGCCGTTTTAGAAGGCCCCACCGCAAACCCATTGGAGCCCGTGCTTATTTCTTCAAACTTCTTTGGGTCGAATACTTCGGCCGTTTCTTTGGGGTTGCCGTATAAATTTTTTACGTCGTTTACGGTGATGTTACCCGTGCTGATGGCGCCGATACTGCCATCTGTCCACAGCAATGGGTACCAAGGTTGAAAACGTTGAAGCAGGGCTGGCTTTACCGAAGGGTTTGAATACAAGTAAAAATTAATTCCGTCTGCATAAGCCATCATCAAACGTTTTAGCCAAATGGGCGACTGTTTAAAATCGGCGATGGCTTCGCTGCTGTCTATGATGAGTCTTGTGTATAAATCGCCATACAAAGCCACTTCACCTTTTATCTCTGCCATTCTTCCCAGCTTTTCAACATAGTTCATTTCTACCCGCTTAAAATCATCTTCGCATTGTGCGTACATGAGTCCGAACACCGCATCTGCATCCGTTTTACCGTATACATGTGGTACACCGAAGTGGTCGCGAATGATGTTTACATTTGCTGACTGCTGTTTCCATCGGTTTATTTCTGTGGGGGTAAATTGTTGGGCCAGCAAACAAATGGGCAACAACAATAGCCAGGCCAACACAAATTTTTTCATAGATTATTGTATAAAAGTTACTTTAGAAATTTTTCCTTTGTTCACTTCGTAAATGGCAATTGCATATACATAGTTTTTGCCAATACGAACCTTCTCTTTGTCTATCACTACATTTCCTTGAACGATCCTACTTTCTATCTGGCAATATAAATTGGTTAAAGAAGTAAACATGCTGCCATAATCTTTTCGCATGCCTTCTTTTCCTTTCGACTCCAGCTTTGCAGGAAAACTGTACAGTTCTACGTCGTCGGAATAAGTATCTAAAAAAGCTTCCAGGTTACGGGCATTGTAGGCATTGAGTTGGCGTTGAACAATGGCTTCCGCACTTTCATTGATAAGGCTATCGGGTTCAAATGTTACGCCGTTTTTCATTAGCAAAGAAATAGTTTGCAGGTGATGAATACTTTCCAGCGGATTTTTATCGAGCAGTATTAAATCGGCCTTTTTTCCTATATCGATGGAACCAGTTTCATTGGCCCTTCCAAAAGCGATGGCGGGGTTAATGGTACTGGCTTTAAGGAGGTCTATGTTGCTCAAACCCGCTGCCTGCATGGCTTCCAGCTCTTGTAAATAAGAAGCGGCGTGTTGGGTGCCAATATTCCCCGCATCTGTTCCGGTGCTGATATTTACTCCGGCATCGTTTAATTTTTTCAGGTTGATGGCAGCAATAGAGTCGGCTATGAATGAGGAAGTCGGGATGCCAGCTTTTCGAAGGTATTTTAAAACAGGGTGTATCTCAGTTTCTGAAAAAGATTCAGGATCGGTGAGGGTTCCGTATGCAAAAGCGTTGGCAAATTGAAGGTCTTGTGGGTGATGGGATAATTTACCCGAAAATGCCTTGTAATAATTGCTGCCCACGATCATAGTAGGAATGTAGGCGATGTTTTTTTGTTTGAGTGTTTTTACAAAATCATCTGGCACAATGGCGTCGTCGATGCTGTGCACCAGTATATCGGCTCCTGCTTTTACGGCCAGTTCTGCGGTGTTGAGTTCTGTAGCATGCACGGCTAATTTGAGTTTATTGGCATGCGATTGTTGGGCAATGTATTGCACCAGTTCAAAGTTTTTTTCTGCGGGCATGTCTGGCCCTGCGATGTACCATATCTTGATAAAATCTGGCTTGAATGGCAACATTTTTTGCAGCAGCGAATCTGCCTGCGCCTTGCTTGCTATTTTTACAATGGGTTTGTCGTTGCCCAAATTGTCAACGGCCACCATCGAAAACAGCGGACCGGTAACCAATACATCTGGCGCTGGTTGTCGCGAGGCGCTGTCACGAATGGAAAAATTAGAAAATGGTCCACCAACATCAATGATGCTGGTGATGCCCAACCGCAGGTATCGCTTCATGTAATCGCGTGCATTGTTTTTGGCAAAGGCTAATTCTAACTCATAAGGGTGTTTTTTTGTGAGGTCGATGGCATCTGGCCGCGTATACAAACTGCCGCTTTGAAAAAAGTGAATGTGGGCGTCTGTCATGCCGGGCATCAGGAATTTTCCCGTTCCATCAATGGCAACAGCGTTGGCAGGCATTTGTATTTTTTTAGCGGGTCCTACCTGTTCAATTTTTCCATTGTTGATGAGCACCGATTGTTCCGTTACGGCTTTGCCTTTCACCACATCAATAACGGTTACATTTTTAATGAGGGTAGTCTGTGCCAACATTGTAAAGCAGTAAAGACAGCCACCCAAAAGCAATACCCAATTTTTCATGTGTAAAGATTTAGAAAAGTAAGATAAGAATTTTTTGGGGGATGTTGCAGTGGTCTTGAAACTGCCAGTTTTGATAGACCTAATCCTTCTCACATGTGTTTGGAGTTTATAGAACATAGCTGTGTATGAATTCAGGCGCTTTTATAAACATCTCCCTTTTCACTAAATCATTTATTATGAACGGTTCAATAGGAATGGGTTTTAACCCATTCTTAAAATGGAAACTGGGTTTGGCTTTAGCCGAATTTACTTATTGGGCTAAAGCCGGTTAGTGCTCAGCATTTCTATCCTCCAGATAAATCTGGAGGCAATTGATTTTCAGCCGCAGTGGGTGCAATTCACCCATTTTACTGTGGCCGCCGTCGGGGCTTCGACCCACGGCAAATACACTTGAATTAAAATTATTTGGCGGCCTTCTTTTTATAAATTTCGTTTGATTATGCCGTTGGTCAGAAGACCATACGGCGGCATCAATCTGCCGTTGGTCATGAGCCCAGACTGCGGCATCAATGGCATTTTGATTCATTCGTCGCTGGTCGGGAGCCCAGGCGACGGCATTCGGTTTTATGTTGAGGCGTTCTGCTGCAATGGGTACGTTCCATCCTTCATACGCTGGCCGCCCTCGGGGCTTCGACCCACGGCATTCATACACTTAAACTATAATTATTTTTATAGTCTTCTTTCTATAAATTTCGTTTGTATATACCGTTGGTCATAAGACCAAACGGCGGCATTAATATGTCGTTGGTCAGGAGACGAGACTGAGGCATTATTGGCATTTCGATTCATTCGTCGCTGGTCGGGAGCCCAGGCGACGGCATTCCGTTTTTTAAAAATGCAATTAATCCTCCTCCTCCAACTTACCATTGCCGAGCGGCATTATTTTTCTGTATTGATAAGAAGCATTTAAAATGTACTGGTTAAACATCAACTCACTGCTCAAAGCAGCAAATTCATAATCGGGACGATACCAAACCAAAAAAGTATCTAATGCGTTGCCAGATAAACCGGTGATGCGGCCAACGGTTACTTTATTAAAACGATAGGTTACGTATTTTTCCTGCTCCTGCTCTTCGAGGCGGTTGCGAAATGCGCGCAAACGTTTTTTTCTTTTAAATCGAAATATATTAATGAGCTCATTTACATCGGCACCTGCTGTGCCTCCTGGACCAAGAGAGGTTGACAATCCCGGTCTTTCATAATTGAATACATCGGCATAGGTCTCTCTGTTTTCGAGAGAGTCTTGTTTGTACGATTTTGAATACACCACCACTTCTTTAAGGGTGCTGAATTTGCTTTCTACATTTATGTGTAAGGAGATATTAAAATCCTGGCTGTTACTGATGCTGTTTACCGCAAATTGTTGGGTGGGTTTGTTTTTGTAAATGAATGTGAGCGAGTCGCCGGGTTTTACGTCTATCTGGTATTTGCCCAAGCTGTCTGTTACGGTAAACATACCGCCACTACTCACTATCCTTACATTTTCTACCGTGTTGATCTTCGATTTATCCAACACCGTTCCGCTAACCTTGTACTGGGCCAAAAGGGCATTTGTGTTACAAATAAAGCAGATAAAGAGTAGTAGCGTTTTTGGCAACAGTTACAAGGTTTGAGGGCGTAATATAATTCAACATTCAGGTTGGTAGCAAAAGCGGCTTATTTATTTAACGAGTTTTTCGCTTTTGATGATGCGGGCAATCTGCTCCGGAAAATGACGGTGTTCCAGTTCCTGAATACGGTTGGCCAGTGTTTGATGTGTATCATCGGGCAGCACGGCACAAGGGGCCTGAAAAATAACTGCACCATGATCGTACTGTTCATCCACGAAATGAATACTAATGCCCGATTCGGTTTCCTGTGCATCAATTACTGCCTGGTGCACTTTTGTACCATACATGCCTTTGCCGCCAAACTTGGGCAATAAGGCTGGATGAATATTAAAAATGGCAGATGGCCAGTGCTGAATTAAAACAGGCGGCACTTTCCATAAAAAACCCGCCAATACAATCCAGTTGATTTGCTGGGCTTGCAATACCGGCACATAGGCGTCGCCGTTGTAAAACCTTTCTTTTTCAATTATCAGGGTTTCGATGCCAGCGGCTGCTGCCACCTGCAACACAGCAGCATCGGGTTTGTTACAAACCACCAGCGCAATCTCCACTTCTGGATCGTTTTTAAAATATTGAATCAATGTAGCAGCATTGCTGCCATTGCCGCTGGCAAAAATGGCCATCCGTGTGAGTGGTTTGTTCTCAATCGCAACCCATTGGCGGCTACCTCCAAAACGACGGACCAATTTGCCAATGTACTTTTTGAAAAAAGCAAACTGGCCCATGGGTATACTGATCATCAGCACACAAAGTGGCCAAATGATGGTGAGCACTATAATGTAAACGAGCACCCAAAGCAACCCTTTTTCGATGCCGGTAAAGGCCATTAATTTTCTACCAACGATGCCACAGGCACTGCCTCCGAGGGCAAACGTGATGAGGATCAGCAAAAGAGAAGTACCGTTTACCTTCCATTTGCGTTGCAATTTTTGTAACATACTGCAAATGTGCAGCAAAACTTTGTTAAAATGCAGTTGATTTTGATTGTCATACAATTGTTAAAGGGGCTGTTACAAATACATGACAAATGCCATGGGAATTCCTCTACAAAACGCTGAAAGCCAATCTGCGTAAAGGAAAAAAAAAGTAAAAAATGTTGATAGTTTGTGGGTTTCCTGTCTTATTTTTGCAGCCTAGTAAGGATATTTTTCCCAATTAGTCCAGATAACAATATGAGTCGTTATAAAAAAATCACAAAAACCCTATTCGCGAGCTGCCTGCTCCTTGCGATCTTTTCATTCAATAACAGTGCTTCTGCGCAGGTAAATGGAGAGCAGCTTTTTAAAGCGAATTGCGCCAGCTGTCACTATCCCGATAAAGATTTTACTGGTCCAGCACTGAAAGGCTGGGCAGACCGTGAGCCGGACAAAGACTGGATTTACAAGTGGATGGCCAGTCCCACCAAAATGATTGCAGAAGACGCTTATGCAAAAGCTTTGTTCGAAAAGTGGAAGCCTACTGTGATGACTGCATTCCCTAACCTGAAAAAGGAAGAAGTGGATGGCATCATGGCTTATGTAGATGCGTATACGCCTCCGGTTCCTAAGGGTCCTTCAAGCGATCCAAACGCTCCTTCGTCAGACAATTCCTTGCTCTTTGGAATCCTTACTTTGATACTAGCTGTTGTAGGGTTTATATTATTACAAGTGAACAGCAATCTGCGCAAACTAACCGACGAAAAAGAAGGGGTATTGCGTGGCGAACCAGTTCCCTTTTATAGAAACAAAACTTATTTGATGGCGGGTATCCTTTTCTTGTTTGGAATGGGTGGTTACATGACCATCGAAGGAGCCATCGGAATGGGGCGTTCCAAAAACTACCAGCCAGAACAACCTATCTACTATTCTCACGTTGTACACGCCGGTGTAAATCAAATTAGCTGTTTGTATTGCCACGGTAGTGCACAGGACAGCAAGCACGCAGGTATTCCTTCTGTGAATGTTTGTATGAACTGCCATATGGCCATCAAAGAATACCAAGGCGATCCAATTGTAAAAGAAGATGGCACTCAGGTTGATGGTACGGCAGAAATTCAAAAATTATATGAGTACGCTGGCTGGAATCCTAAAATAAACGCCTACAACCCAGATAAGGATAAAGATGGCATCCCAGATGGCGCAAAACCCATTGAGTGGGTGAAAATACATAATCTTCCAGATCATGTGTACTTCAACCATAGCCAACACGTAAAGGTGGGCAAACAACAATGTCAAACCTGTCATGGCAACATCCAGGAAATGCCGGAAGTTTATCAGTTCAGCGATTTAAGCATGGGCTGGTGTATCAACTGTCACAGAGAGTCTAAAGTTGATTTCAACAACAAAGAAACGGGTGAAGGCAATAAGTTCTACAGCATTTATGAGAAGTTTCACAACGATCTCAAAAACAAAAAAATGGACAGCGTTACGGTAGAACATATTGGTGGTACGGAGTGTCAAAAATGTCACTATTAATTGAACACACAGACTAGCCGTAGGGCTAACTGAATATACAATACAAAAAATACGGTTTTACATCATTGGCAGTTGAACATTTAGTACTGCCGCATATTTGAATCTTCACATTATGAGTAATAAAAAGTATTGGCAAAATTTCGGTGACCTCACAGAATCTCCCCGTTTTCAGGAAGACTCAAAAAATGAATTCCAGGAAGAACTTTTGCCTATGGCAGAGTTAGATGGTAAGGGTATTTTGGATGCAGCTACTCCAAGAAGAGACTTTTTAAAATACTTGGGCTTTAGTACAGCGGCAGCCGCATTGGCCGCTAGTTGTAATATACCCGTAAAAAAATCGGTGCCTTACCTGCAAAAGCCAGATAACGTAACTCCAGGTATCGCCAATTATTATGCAACTACCTATGTAAATGGTGGAGACGCTATTGCTGTTGTGGTAAAGCAAAGAGACGGTCGCCCCATCAAAATTGAAGGGAACGAATTGTCATCTGTTTACAAAGGCGGAACCAGCGCACAGGCACAGGCATCTGTACTTGATTTGTACGATCCAACCAGATTGCGTCATCCTTTGCAAAAAGCGGGTGAAGACTTCAAAGAAGTAACCAGCTTCGATAATTTCGATAAATTGGTAGGTGCAGCCATTGCGGGCAAAGCCGTGGTACTGCTTACTTCTACCATTCATTCTCCTAGCACTTTACAAATCATCAGCGAGTTTCTGGCAAAATATCCCGGAAGTCGCCATGTACAATACGACGCCGTGAGCTACAGCGGAATGCTGTTGGCCAACGAGCTTACTTATGGCAAAAGAGCCATTCCTTCTTATCATTTTGATAAAGCACAAACCATCGTGAGTTTGGGTGCCGATTTCCTCGGTACTTGGTTAAATCCTGTTGAATTTAGCAAAGGCTATGCTGCTAACAGAAAAGTAACGAGCAAAAATCCAAAGCTGAACCGTCACATCCATTTCGAAAGTATGATGAGCCTCACCGGTAGCAATGCTGATGATCGCTTTACCCATTTACCTTCACAAACGGGTGCGGTTGCACTGGCTTTATTGGCCAAATTGGGCGGCGCTGTAACGGCTCCAAACATTGCGGATGCAAAATTAAAAGCAGGTATCGAAAAAACTGCTGTTGTGCTAAGTGCAAGCAAAGGTGCTGCATTGGTAGTAAGTGGCAGCAACGATGTAAACGTGCAGGTTGTGGTGAATGCCATCAACGAAGCCATCGGGGCTAATGGAACCACCATTAATTGGGGCGCCACTACCAACACCCGCAAAGGAGTTGATACCGAAATGCTGCAATTGGTAAACGATATGAAAGCCGGATCAGTAGGTGCTTTGTTGCTGTACGACTGTAATCCTTCTTACACTTTCGCAGGAGATTTTGATGCCGCTTTTGCAAAGGTTCCGGTATCTGTTTCTTTCAACATCACATTAGATGAAACCAGTGAGCAGTGCAAATATGTATTGCCATCTCACCATTGGCTAGAAAGCTGGGGGGATGCAGAACCTAAATCGGGTTATGTGAGTTTGTTGCAACCAGTCATTAATCCATTGTTTAAAACAAGGCCATTCCAAACCTCTTTGTTGAAGTGGGCCGGTAATACCAGTGATTACGAAACTTATTATAAAAACTTCTGGTCGGCTAAATTGGGTAGTGTCGCTACCTGGGACAAAGCCCTTCAAGATGGAGTGATAGAACCCATTGTTCCTGTAGCAGGATCTGGCAGTTTTAACGGAGGTGTTTTGGCCGTCGCAGCTGCTAAATTGGCTACTACCAAATCTGGGGAGTACGAAGTAGTTTTATACGAAAAGATATCTGTAGGAAACGGTGCACAAGCCAACAACCCTTGGTTGCAGGAATTGCCCGATCCGATCTCTAAAGTAACTTGGGACAACTACGCTATGATTAGCCCGGGAATGGCTATAAAGTTGCTTTCATTAGATGTAATGAACAACCAACGCCAGGCTGATGCGTATGAAGTAACGCCAGAAAAACCAGTGATCAAGATCACGGTAAATGGCAAGTCCTTATCGTTACCAGCATTGATCATTCCAGGGTTGAACGATGCTACAATAGCAGTTGCTGTAGGGTATGGTCGTGGTACTACCGCAAAATTCAAAGAGAGAGACGCTCAAAAAATAATGGAAACCATTGGCAAGGCTTCTGCAGGTGCAGGCCAAAATGCTTATCCATTGGTAATATCAGACGGTACCAGCTTCCATTATGCAAGTGTGGCTACTGTTGAAAAAACATCAGAAGTATATCCATTGGCACAAACGCAGGTGCATGGGTTTACAGAAGGTCGCCCGGTGATTTACGAAACCAGTTTGGCTAGCTACGTGAAAGATCCCAACGAAGTGTTGGCGCATCCACGTCATGAAAGAGAAATTCTGGTCCCTTATGGCAAAGAAGATTTCGTAAAAGATGGTACCCTTTACCCTGATTTCGTAAAACCAGGAGCCAAGTGGGGAATGAGTATCGACTTGAATACTTGTACCGGATGTAGTGCTTGCGTAGTGGCCTGCTCAGCAGAAAACAACGTGAGTGTGGTAGGTAAAATTCAGGTGCAACGTGCACACGAAATGCATTGGTTGCGCATCGATCGTTATTTCACCGGCGATTTACAAAATCCGGATGTGGTATTTCAACCAATGATGTGTCAGCATTGCGACAACGCGCCTTGCGAGAACGTTTGTCCGGTAGCTGCTACCAACCACAGTAGCGAAGGGTTGAACCAAATGACTTACAACCGTTGTATTGGTACAAGATATTGCGCCAACAACTGTCCTTATAAAGTACGTCGTTTTAACTGGTTAGATTACAATGGATCAGACAGTTTCAAAGACAACCAGCAATCATTGATAGGTACCGATACCAACGAAGTCATCAACCACATGAACGATGATCTTACCAGAATGGTATTGAATCCAGATGTAACAGTTCGTGGTAGAGGTGTCATTGAAAAATGTTCTTTCTGTGTACAACGTTTGCAGGAAACAAAACTGGAAGCCAAAAAAGCACAGGATCCATCTATCATCCGCAATGTGAAAACAGCTTGTATGCAGGCTTGTCCTACCAACGCTATTTCTTTTGGTAATGTGAATGATCCACAAAGTGAAGTGAGCAAAGCAAGAGCAGATGATAGCAGAAACTTCTATGTGTTAGAGCAATTGCACGTGTTGCCGAATGTGAGTTACCTGGCTAAAATCAGGAATACCGACAGGCACATTGGTCATGAAGAAGAACATGCAGCACCTGTAGCACCAGCTGCAGCAGGCGCTAAGAAAGAAGAAGCACACACAGAGGCAACGCACTAAACAACGAGTGATTATTTGGAAGGATAAAAATAATAACCAAGCTAACGGCTAACAGCTAAAAGCGAAAAGCTACATATAATATGTCATTACTCAAATACGAATCGCAACAAAGGGAACCGCTGGTAGATGGTAATAAAGATTACCACCAGGTAACGGAAGATATCATTGGCCCGATAGAAATGAAGCCTACCAAACTTTGGTACGTAGGCTTCTGGATAAGTGTAGGCCTGTTGATGTTTGGGGTGTTCAGCATCTACCGTGAGGTTACTTATGGTATTGGACAGTGGAACCTGAACAAAACCATCGGATGGGGTTGGGACATTACCAACTTCGTATGGTGGGTAGGTATTGGTCACGCGGGTACACTGATTTCTGCGATTTTGTTGCTTTTCCGCCAAGGATGGAGAACAGGGGTAAACAGAGCAGCGGAAGCGATGACGATTTTTGCGGTAATGTGTGCTGGTCAGTTTCCTATTTGGCACATGGGTCGTGTGTGGATGGCATTCTTCGTATTGCCATACCCCAACAGCCGTGGTCCACTCTGGGTAAATTTTAACTCTCCTTTGCTTTGGGACGTATTTGCGATCTCTACCTATTTCACCGTTTCATTGTTGTTTTGGTACAGCGGTTTGTTACCCGATTTCGCCACCGTGCGAGACAGGGCTAAAACCAAATTCCGTAAAATGATGTATGGGGTGGCGGCTTTCGGTTGGACGGGTAGTACCAAACACTGGCAGCGTCACGAGAGCTTGTCATTGGTATTGGCTGGTTTGAGCACACCACTTGTACTTTCTGTACACACCATTGTATCTTTTGACTTTGCCACTTCGGTTATTCCAGGTTGGCATACCACCATCTTCCCTCCATACTTCGTTGCTGGTGCTATCTTCTCGGGATTTGCCATGGTGCAAACCCTGTTGATTGTGGTTAGGAAAGTGATGAACCTGCAAGATTATATTACGTTGGGCCATATTGAAGCCATGAACAAAGTAATTGTATTGACGGGTAGTATTGTGGGTTGTGCTTATTTAACAGAGTTGTTCATAGCATGGTACGGACAAAACCCATACGAGTGGTACGCATTCAGCCAAAACAGGGCCAACATATTTACCCCTTATGGATGGAGTTATTGGTTGATGATGTTCTGTAACGTGGTTTCGCCACAGTTGTTCTGGAGCAGAAAACTAAGAAGAAATATTACGGTAACCTTCTTCATGAGCATCATTGTAAACATTGGTATGTGGTACGAGCGTTTTGTGATCATCGTTACTTCTGTGTACAGAGACTTCCTGCCATCTAGCTGGAGTACTTACTACAGCCCAAGTATCTGGGAAATTGGTTTCTACCTTGGTACGTTTGGTTTGTTCTTCACCTGCTTCTTCCTGTTTGCGAAATACTTCCCAGTAATTGCGGTGTCTGAAATTAAGGCCATCCTTAAAACCAGCGGAGAAAATTATAAAGCGAAAATGACAGATATAGAAAAAGCGGATGCAGAAAAATTCTACATCGAAAAAGTGGAACACGCACATTAAAAAAAAACAGTGTTCATTCATTAGAATATTAAACATTCGGTTCAAACAGTTTAAAAAGATTGAATCAAATATTATAAATCAATATTATGGCTGGAGGAATTAAAAAATTTGTAGTTGGCTCATTTGATGACGAAGCGGTGTTATTCCCTGCGGTGAAAAATGTGCGCAAAGCAGGTTACAAAATACACGATGTGTATACCCCCTTTCCGGTGCATGGTTTAGATCATGCCTTGGGCTTAAGAGAAACCAGTTTGCATACGGCAGGTTTCATTTATGCCATCATGGGCACTACCACGGCACTTAGTTTTATGACCTGGGTATTTACAAAAGATTGGCCGCTGAACATTGGTGGTAAACCCAACTTTGCCTTGCCAGCCTGGATTCCCATTACGTTTGAGCTAACGGTATTGTTTTCAGCAGTGGGCATGGTGCTTACTTTTTGTTACCTGTGCAACCTGGCTCCATTCGTTAAAAAACATCATTTTCATCCTAGGGCCACAGACGACCTTTTTGTGATGGCCATTGAGTGTACCGACAAAACAGACGATGCTAGCTTACAATCTTTCCTTCAGAATTCCGGCGCAAAAGAGATCAACGTGCAGGTGGCGGAAACTGGCTGGTGGATCGGTCGTTACGACAAAGAACAAAAATTGTACAGAGACGAAAAAGGCTATTGATATAATATATTTTATCCCAACAAGTGCTAGGGTAGTTTAATTTGATAATTGAAATATGAAACGACTAATAAATTTTCCGGTAATTGCAGCAATCACTTTGGTTGCATCGTTGAGCAGTTGCGACGATAAGCGGAGTTCTGGTTCAATCTATATGCCGGATATGGCTTATAGCCGTACCTACGAGGCATACGATCTGTTAGACTCTACCTTGTTTACCAATGATATGTTTGATAAAGGAGGGAATAAAATCTACTTCAACGCATCACCGGCTACAGGCACTATCAAAAGGGGAGAAATGTTTCCGTACACTTTGCCAAATGACAGTGCAGGTTATGCTGCCAGTGCTGCTGTTCAAAATCCGTTGGGTGCTTTAACTGCACAAGAACTGGAAGAAGCTGGCAGGTTGTACAATATTAACTGCGGTGTTTGCCATGGGGCAAAAGGTGCTGCCAATGGCCCCCTTGCTGGTAAAGTGGGCGGTATCATTAACCTTACTTTAGACCAGTACAAGCAAATGGCGGATGGCACCATGTTTCATTCTATTACCTACGGTAAAAACAACATGGGAAGTTATGCTTCACAAATAGATAGAAAACAACGTTGGATGGTGATTAAATATGTGAGAACTCTGCAAGGTGGCGGCGACGCTAAGGCAGATAGTACTACGGCGGCTAAACCTGCAGCAGCAGACAGCACCGCTAAACCAATGTAAAAAAAAGAAAACAACAAACTGGGTAGATGATCTTAAACAATTAGCTACTCATCATCAAACAAATATTTTTAGATGGAACATCGTTTTGAATTACCCGCCAGTTATAAAAAATGGACATGGGGATTAATCATCGCAGGTTTACTAGCCCTATTGTATGGCTTTATCGTGTACAAACCATTTGCACACGCAGCGCATGGTGAAATTACCCAAGCTACCCGTTTTTGGGCGGTACTGCTGCAAAACAGTGTGTATTGGCTGTTGCTGGTAAATGCTTCTATGTTCTTTATTTCGGTTACCACAATGGCAATGGGTGGTTGGCAGGTGGCGCTTCGCCGTGTGCCAGAAGCCATTTCAAGTGTTGTGCCTATATTGGGTATCATCACTTTCTTAATTTTGATGGCGATCGTTTTTGGTCACAGAACCGATATTTACCACTGGCTGGATGCAGAAGCAGTAGCAAAAGATAACATTCTAAACGGTAAAAAAGGATTCCTTAATCCCACCTTCTTCACCATCTGTTCTGCAGTAAGTATTTTTTTGTGGTGGTTCCTGGGAAAGAAAATGAGAACCCTTAGCTTAAAATCTGATGAAGGCTCCATGGACTTTGAAACAGGCAAAAAGTGGATTTTCACCAACACCGTGTGGGCATCTTTGTTTGCTGTGGTATTTGGTTTAACGGTAGCGTCTACCATCCCATGGTTGTGGTTGATGAGCATCGATGCGCATTGGTACAGTACCATGTATAGCTGGTACACTTTCGCAAGTACATTTGTATCTGGAATGAGCTTAATTGCTTTGTATGTTATATTTCTTAAAAACCAGGGCAAACTCGAATATGTTACAGACGAGCACATGCACGATATTGGTAAGTTTATGTTTGCCTTCTCTGTGTTTTGGACCTACTTATGGTTCTCACAGTACATGTTGATCTGGTACAGCAACCAACCAGAAGAAACCAGGTATTTTGTGGATAGAATTGGAACGGCTACAGAGGCCGGGCCTTATAGAGGAATCTTCTTCTTGAACCTGATCGTGAACTTCTTGTGTCCGTTGTTGATTCTGATGAAAAAAGGAACCAAGCGCAATTGGACCGTGATCACTTTTATGGCCGTGCTGATCATATTCGGGCATTGGATCGATTTTTACCAAATGGTGATGCCAGGCACATTGAGAGGAAAGTTCCCTATGTCGCTGTTTGAGTTTGGAATTGCAGCCCTGTTCATAGGGTTAATTATGTGGGGAACAGGTCGTTTCCTTAGCAAACATTCATTGTTGGCGAAGAACCACCCTTTCCTGAAAGAAAGTATGATACATCATACCTAATTTAACAGAAAAGGCATTAAACAAAAGTGTACAAACTGTTTGTTTGAAACTAATTTTGACATCGAAAAAAACTGTAGAAAATACAGTAACCATACATTTTAATAGCTGATACTTAACCGCAAGCTTAAGTAACAGGCTTAAAAACCAGATCAAATGAAGGAGTTATTTGTAATAGCCATTACCGTTATGATTTTCGTTATCATCTTCCAGATATCGAAAGCCAGTGAGTATGTAAGTGTGTTGAAGGGTGAAGAAAAAACCCGCAAACAAAACAATAAGATCAATGCTTTTATGTTAATTGCATTTCTTGTGTTGGGATTAATTGGCGCCTGGTACTGCAACGAACTGTATTATAAAACAACCTTATTTCCGCAAGGGTCGGGATCTGTAGAAGGAGAAGAAGTTGACTTTATGTTGAAGATCACCATTCTTGTTACAGGTGTTGTATTTGTGTTGACGCAAGTATTGTTGTTTTGGTTCTCTTTTAAATACCAAGAAAGAGACGACAGAAAAGCATTTTTCTTTCCACACAACACCAAATTGGAATTGATCTGGACTACCGTTCCGGCAATCTTCTTAACCGTATTGGTGGTGTTTGGTCTAAAGTTTTGGTTCAAAGTAACGGGTGAACCACCTGTAGGTCACCACGTGGTAGAAGTTACCGGTCACCAATTTGCATGGGATTTCAGGTACCCTGGTAAAGATGGAATTCTGGGAAAGAAAAATTATAAATTGTATAACAAGCCAGCAGGCAACTCACTTGCGGTAGATTTTGAAGATGATAAAAGCTGGGATGATTTAAAAACCAACCAATTGTATTTGCCAGTTGGTCAACCAGTTAAAATGGTCATCAACGCACAGGATGTAATTCACAATGTTGGTTTACCTCACTTCCGTATGAAGATGGATGCCGTACCTGGAATTCCTACTACACAATGGTTTACCCCACAGTACACTACTGCAGAAATGAAGAAAAGAACGGGCAATCCCAACTTTACTTACGAAATAAGTTGCGACCAAATATGCGGTCCAAAGCATTTTAGTATGAGAGGTGTGATTGTTATTGTAACTAAAGAAGAATATGACCAATGGTTGTCTGAACAAAAACCAGACTATCTAACCATGTTCCCGGAAAAAGATCCATCAGCAAAACCAACAATTATTGACAGCGCTGCCAACAAACCGATGGCGGCAATTGTTAAAAAATAATAATTTAAAACGAATTAAGAAAATAACACATTATGAACAGCGTAGTAACATTACAAGAGGCGGGCGTAGGGATTGGACCAAGTGTT
>JBIIPY010000037.1:0-23939 GCA_044342365.1 Ferruginibacter sp.
AATGCTGTCGGCATTCACCATCGATCCATTTGTATAACGTTTGTATATTTCCTCATAATAGGCTTTGCTACCATTGCTATAAGATTTTTGTATGCTTCTGCCAACTGGAGTGTAATATCTTGCTACGGTTAAGCGCAATCCTGCGCCATTGCTGAGGTCGTATTGTTCCTGCACCAAGCCCTTTCCAAAACTGCGTCTACCCACAATGGTGGCCCTGTCCCAATCTTGTAATGCACCCATCAAAACTTCGCTGGCACTGGCACTACCTTCGTTGGCCAATACCACCAACGCACCTTTTTCGAAACCACCTTCGCGTCTGCAACGGTAGTCTTTTTTATCAGAGTGAGTTCCCTGTGTATAGGTGATCAATTTATCACCCTCTAAAAATTCATCAGCTATTTCTATGGCTTCTTCTAAAATACCACCCCCGTTGTCTCTCAAATCGAGGATGAGTTTTTGTAAACCCTTTTTCTTCAGATCGTCTAAACTCAGCATAAACTCACGGTAAGTTTGTTTGCTGAATTTGTTGATACGGATAAAACCCGTAGTGGCATCCATCATGTAGGCTGCGTCAATACTAGACACCGGAATAATGCCTCTTTTTACAGATACATTCATACTTTTGTTGAAACGAATTATTTGAAGATTTACCTCACTGCCCATGGGGCCTCTTAAATACTTGCGTATTTTATCGGGTGTAATTTTATGGCCACTTACAGCGCTGTCATTTGCCTTCAGAATTTTATCGCCAATTTGTAAGCCAGCAATAAATGATGGACTGTCTTTTAAAACATTGATCACATGCAGGGTATCTTCCAGCATGTTGAATTCTATACCAATTCCAAAAAAGTTTCCCTGGATATCTTCGTTGGCCGATTGCAAATCTTCGGCAGGCAGGTAAACAGAATGTGGATCCAATTTTGCCAGGATGGCTTTTATGGCGGTGTCTGCCAATGCATCTACCTGAACGGTATCTACATACCTGTTTTGAATGATGTCCATCACCTCTTGTAATGGCCGACTGTGTTCTACATAAAAAAATGATTTTCCCGGTATTTTATCCCTCATTTTATAACCAATGAACATCCCCGCTATCATAGTGACACTGAATAAGAGGGGCTGCCAGATATTAATTTTCTTTTTTTGCATGTTTCCTTTAGTGATAAATGATTCTTTCGGTAGAATGAAATTTTTTTGCGAAGGTAATTTTTTGTTGCTTAACCTGTTTTTTTTTATACCTTTTAGCTGGATTGTTTTAACTTACCCGCTTAAATACCGATGCAATGAAATCAATCTTGATAGCAGATAGTGGTTCCACCAAAACAGAATGGTGCCTTCTGCAGGATAACAAAAAAAAGAAAGTTATTACCCAGGGTTTGAGCCCCTACTTTTTAAATGAAGATCAAATCAGTGAAGTTTTAGTCAAAGAATTGCTGCCAAAATTGAAGGATGCAGCACCCACTGAAATCTTTTTTTATGGCACGGGATGCAGCAATCCTGCCAATGCAACTATCGTTAAAAAAGCCATTAAACGACATTTTAAAACGGCTAAAATAACTGTTGAACACGATTTGATGGGTGCCGCCAAAGCCCTCTGTGGCAATGAAAAGGGTGTTGCTTGTATACTCGGAACTGGTAGCAATTCGTGTTATTACAATGGTAAAAAAATTGTAAAAAATAGTCCGGGCCTAGGTTATGTACTCGGCGATGAGGGAAGCGGTGCATATATGGGTAAAAAAGTAATTCAATATTTCTTATACAATACTTTCGATGAAGACCTAATGGAGCGCTTCAAAGCTAAGTTTAACACCCATTCGGTTGAAATACTAGAAGCGGTTTACAAAAAACCTTTGCCCAACAGGTACCTTGCCAGCTATGCTATTTTTCTTGCAGAAAACAGGGGACATTATATGATTGAAAACATCATCGAAGATGGATTCAACGACTTTTTTTTCAACCATATCTACAAATACAGAGAAAGCTGGACGATGCCCATTCATTTTATTGGTGGCATCGCCTATGGTTTTAGAGACGTACTAAAAGACCTTTGTAATTCTTATGAATTACAACTTGGTAAAGTATTAAAGCACCCCATGGATGGGTTGATCAAATATCACCAACAATAAAGCAGCGCACTGGTATGGCATTTAAAAAAATTACAGAAACGGACTCGCATTACAGGCACCTCGATCAAATGACGATCAGCGAAATACTCCGAAACATCAATAAAGAAGATGACACTGTTCCCGCAATCATAGCCACACAAATTCCCCAAATAGAAGCGCTTGTTCAGGCATTATCTGATAAAATGCTGATGGGCGGCAGACTGTTCTATATTGGAGCTGGCACGAGTGGCCGACTTGGTATTGTAGACGCCAGCGAATGTCCGCCTACGTTTGGCGTGCCTTATGGCCTCGTTATTGGCATCATTGCAGGTGGCCACAAAGCCATTACCGAAGCAGTAGAATTTGCAGAAGACGATACCCATCAGGGCTGGAAAGACCTTCAGGAATTTGAAGTAAATAACAAAGACGTAGTAATAGGTATTGCCGCCAGCGGCACCACACCCTATGTTATTGGAGCTTTAGAAAAATGCCGCGAAAATGGCATCATCACTGGAAGTATCAGCTGTAACCCCGATGCCCCCATCAGTGCAGCCGCAGATTATCCCATTGAAGTGGTAGTAGGCCCAGAAATCGTAACCGGCAGTACCCGCATGAAAAGTGGTACCGCTCAAAAACTGGTGCTGAACATGATTTCTACCAGCGTGATGATACAATTGGGTAGGGTAGAAGACAATAAGATGGTAAACATGCAATTGAGCAACGATAAGCTTGTAGACAGGGGCGTGAAAATGGTGATGCAAAACCTGCATCTAACCAATTATGATTTGGCCAAAGACCTCTTGCTCAAACACGGCACAGTGAAAAAAGCCATGGAAAATTACCAGCCCTAAAATTTAATTTTTTCATATGAGCATTTAATGTAAATTAGTTTTCAAATTAAATTTTAAACATGCTCATATGAACTTCAAAACTTTACTTTCCTCTACACTTTTTTTGGCCGCAACATCTGCAAGCGCACAAAGCACTAACAAAGCATTTGCCATTACCAGCGATGGGCAACAAGATCATATATGGATGAACATCCGACAGGTTGATCTGGGCACAGGCCAAATAACACAAACGCTTTTTCAGAGAAGCAAAACCAATTTCGAGCTCACAGATGTGAATGCAAAAAAAGTGAGTACCCCTGCTTCTGCTTTGAATGGCAATATTTTTCAATCCAAAGAATATCCAACAGGCTCCATGGTAGCCGCTGCTGCATTTGATCGCAGAAGCAACAAACTGTTCTTTACACCTATGAGAGTAGGTGAGCTTCGCTGGTTAGATCTTACTATAAAGAATGAAACGCCCCAGTTTTATACGGTTACCTCTCCTGTGATTGATTTTGGGCCATCTGTTGATGAAGCCACACACATTACCCGTATGGTTATTGCTGCTGATGGCAATGGTTATGCGGTTACCAATGATGGCAATCATTTTATCAAATTTACTACTGGTAAAAAACCAGTGATAACCGATTTGGGCAATTTGGTAGACAACGAAAAAAACAACGGTATTTCTATTCATAATAAATGTACTAGCTGGGGCGGAGATATGTTGGCAGATGCTTATGGAAAACTTTACATCATTTCTGCCGCACACCAAGTTTTTGAAATCGACATCAACAGCAGGGTTGCTACTCACTTGGGAGCCATTACAGGTTTGCCCAACAATTTTACCAGCAATGCCGCAGCTGTAAATGATGACGGAGAAATTGTGGTAGGAAGTGCCAACGTTTTTGCAGGTTATTTCAAACTCAATTTAGCAGATCTCAAAGCATCTCCCATCGAGGGCAGCGATAAATCGTACAATGCTTCAGATCTTGCCAATGGCAACCTATTGTTTCAGAAAGAAGCAGATGCCGCAAGAAAAAATTCATTAACCGCTGCTTCACTTCCAGCCAATACATTTGGAAACGCTGACCAGCGGGTGTACCCAAATCCTGTAACCGCCAACAATTTCAACATATTTTTTGATGCGCAAAAAGCAGGAAACTACAGCATTACCCTTACCGACCTCAGCGGTAGGGTATTGCAAACAGAAAAAGTGAATGTTTGTAAATTTCATCAGGTAGAAAACATACAGTTAAAAAGCAGACCTGCTAAAGGAATGTATTTTGTGACTGTTGTAGATGAAGCCAAACAAATTTTGTTTAAAGAAAAAATTATCATCCAATAATAGAACGTATTGAAGGGTTAGTAAGTAGGAGGCTGTTGAAAGACAGCCTCTTTTTTTAATTGTTTTTTTTAACAGCAATAATGCATTTTGTTCTTCCTGTTTGTTGCTGCAATACCGATTGAACAAACAATATAGTCCAATATCTGCTATTGCCTCATTGTACTATTTGTTTGATAACATCGGCATTTACTCCCGAAAGCATTCGGGATAAGATTTATAAAATATTGGCATATTATATAAATCACATTGGTATAACAAGCGTTCCATTCTATTTATTGGCTCATTGGTGTTCTTTGCTCTTGAACAATCATATACGAGTTGTATGCTGTAAACCCTTCAAAAAATATCTTCAGCAATGAGTGATGGCCTTCATTGCTTCTTCTACTTTAATTCTATCAGTAATTAATAAACGCTGCTGCAATTTATTTGAGTATATTTTAGGAATTTTGTAAAAAAAACGGATTCCTTTTATGCAGAATATTGAACCTTATTACAATTGGCGTCACATGTACGTGGCCGAAGAAGACGAGCGGTCTCCATTTTTTGGAAGGACTTATAGCGAGTTTGAATACTCTCAAACGTTGTACAACTATTACATACACCCTCAGTGGGATGAATTTGGCAGCAAGACGCTTTACATGAAAATTCTTTTTGCAGACTATGAAATGCAATTTGCCATTATTGAATTGCTGGGTGAATGGAACGATGCCATTGAAAATGATATCATGACTTTGAGAAGAGACATAACCGATAACTTATACAAAAAAGGAATTACTCATTTTATTTTTATTGCAGAAAATGTACTCAATTTTCACAGTAGCGACGATAGCTATTATGAAGAATGGCACGAACAATTGGAAGACCACAATGGCTGGGTGGTGATCTTAAACATGCCAGAGCAAAGCAAATACGATTTCAAAAGGGCAAGACTCACGAATTATGTAGAGCTAATGGAAATGGAACAGTGGCGTACTTTAAAGCCCGAATTAATTTATCAAACCATTGAACTTTTCATAAACAAGCGCCTTCAGTGATAAAGCTGCTCTTTTAACACAATGATCTCCAACTAAATTAATTTTTGCCAAAACGTCGTTTTTTAGCATTGTGGCGTATTTTTGTGAAAATTTTTTACACTATACCGACACTTATGACCTGGAATCAGTTTTTTACTTCTTCGATCGGCAAAAAATTCACAATGGGTCTTACCGGCCTTTTTTTGATCACATTTTTAATAGTACATGCAGGCGTTAACTCAGCTATTTTCTTAAATGATGGCGGAGAAACTTTTAACAGCTTTGCGCATTTTATGAGTCATAACTGGATTGTTCGCTTCCTCGAAATAGGTTTAATGGCAGGGCTTATTTTGCACATTGTTCAAGGTTTAAAACTTTGGAAACAAAACACAGCGGCACGTCCGGTAAAATATTATGTAGAGAAACCAGAAAAAAACAGCAATTGGTACAGCCGCAGCATGGGCATACTGGGTACATTGTTGTTGCTGTTTTTGATCATGCACATGTCACATTTCTTCGTAGGAACAAAAGTGGCTTTGTACAGCGGCGATCAGCCGCACAACTTGTTTGAAGAAATGAAAGCAGTGTTTAGCAAGTGGTACATTGTAGTGTTGTACGTTATTGGTGTTGCCTCTTTGTTCTGGCATTTGTACCATGGTTTTCAAAGTGCTTTTCACACATTGGGCATTAGCCACAAAAAATATACACCTATCATCAGTGCATTGGGAACAGGTTACAGCGTTATCATTTGCCTTTTGTTTGTATTAATGCCCATTGCATTTTATTTTGGTTGGATCTCGTAGAACCAAAATATCCGTTCATTTGTTATTGTATCGGTAACCAAAAACTATTCAACAAAAATCAACTGACCAATATGGCTTTAGATTCGAAAATACCAGCGGGGAACATGCACGAAAAGTGGAACGATTACAAAGGGCACGTTAAATTGGTGAATCCTGCCAACAAACGCAAGCTCGAAATAATCGTAGTAGGAACGGGGCTTGCAGGCGCTTCTGCTGCAGCATCACTCGGTGAAATGGGTTACAAAGTAAAAGCATTCTGCTTTCAGGATAGTCCACGCCGTGCACACAGCATTGCCGCCCAGGGAGGTATCAATGCAGCAAAAAATTACCAGAACGATGGAGACTCCGTTTTCCGTCTTTTTTATGATACTGTTAAAGGAGGTGATTACCGAGCGCGAGAAGCCAATGTGCATCGCCTTGCAGAAGTAAGTACTTCCATCATCGACCAATGCGTAGCCCAAGGTGTACCCTTTGCCCGTGAATATGGTGGATTGCTTAGCAACCGCTCATTTGGTGGAACCCAAGTGCAACGTACTTTTTATGCTGCTGGGCAAACCGGACAGCAATTGTTGTTGGGTGCCTATAGTGCCCTTGAAAGACAAGTAGCATTGGGCAACGTAACCATGTACAGTCGCCATGAAATGCTCGACGTTGTAAAAATAGAAGGCAAAGCAAGAGGTATCATTGCCCGCGATTTGGTGAATGGTAAGTTAGAACGCCATTTCGGGCATGCAGTTTTATTGTGCACTGGTGGTTACGGCAACGTATTCTATCTAAGCACCAATGCCATGGGCAGCAATGTAACCGCTGCTTGGAAAGCACACAAACAAGGAGCGTATTTTGGTAACCCTTGCTTCACACAAATTCACCCAACCTGTATTCCTGTTAGCGGCGATCACCAAAGTAAATTGACTTTGATGAGCGAGAGTTTGCGCAACGACGGAAGAATATGGGTGCCGAAAAAGCAAAACGATACCCGCAAAGCGGTTGACATACCTGAAGAAGAAAGAGATTATTACCTAGAAAGAAGATACCCTGCATTTGGTAACCTCGTGCCTAGAGATGTTGCTTCCCGTGCGGCAAAAGAAAGATGTGATCTTGGTTTTGGAGTGGGTACCACCAAAATGGCGGTATACCTCGATTATGCTGATGCCATCATCCGTTATGGAAAAATTGAAGCCGGAAAACAAGGTAACCTCAGTGCAGATGCAGCTACCATCAACGCCTTGGGCGTTGCTGTAGTAAAAGAGAAATATGGCAACCTGTTTGAAATGTATGAAAAAATTACAGGTGAAAACCCATATGAAATGCCCATGAGAATTTATCCTGCAGTGCATTACACCATGGGTGGCCTCTGGGTAGATTATGAACTGATGACGAGCGTGCCTGGCTTATATGCCTTGGGTGAAGCAAACTTCAGTGATCATGGTGCAAACCGTTTGGGAGCATCAGCATTGATGCAAGGCTTGGCTGATGGATACTTCGTTATTCCTTACACTTTGGGTAATTACTTGGCAGACGATATTCGTACCGCCAACATCCCTACAGATCACCCTGCATTTGTTGAAGCAGAAAGAACAGTAAATGAGCGCCTCAACAAGTTCATGAGCATCAAGGGAACAGAAACTGTTGAGAGTTTCCACAAACGCCTAGGTAAAATTATGTGGGACAAATGTGGAATGGCGCGCAACGAACAAGGTTTGAAACAAGCCATTACCGAAATACAACAATTAAAAAAAGAATTCTGGAGCAACGTAAGGATTCCTGGCGAAGTAAATGAAATGAATACCGAGCTCGACAAAGCAGGCAGGGTAGCCGATTTCATAGAACTGGGCGAACTGATGTGCCTCGACGCATTAACCAGAAATGAGAGTTGTGGTGGTCACTTCAGAGAAGAAAGCCAAACCGAAGATGGTGAAGCATTGAGAGATGATGAAAATTTCACTTTTGTTTCAGCATGGGAAAACAAAGGGGAATCTGGTTGGGAATTGCACAAAGAGCATCTCGATTTTGAAGTGGTGAAACCTACACAAAGAAGTTATAAATAGAGTTGACGGGGTTCTACAAGAAAATCATTCTTCGCAAACCCTGATTGAATGAATAAAACATACCTGCACAGACGTAGTATGTTTATTTAGCAAAATAATTAATTGATTACGCAGATGGAACATTATCACATGAACCTCACGCTGAAAGTTTGGCGTCAGAAAAATAGCAAAGCAAATGGTAAATTCGAGGATTATAAAGTGAACAACATTTCTTCGGAAATGAGTTTCCTCGAAATGATCGATGTATTAAACGAACAGTTGATTACTGAAGCAAAAGAGCCTATTACTTTCGATCATGACTGCCGCGAAGGAATTTGTGGTGCGTGCAGCATGTACATCAATGGTCAGGCGCATGGTCCATGGCAGAAAAATACCACCTGTCAATTACACATGCGTGCTTTCAAAGATGGCGATACCATTGTGGTAGAACCATGGCGCAGCAAGGCTTTCCCGGTAATCAAAGATTTGATGGTAGACAGGTCAGCTTTCGACAGAATTATACAAGCGGGTGGATATATCAGCGTAAATACAGGTAATGCTGTGGATGCCAATGCAATACCCATCGACAAAAAAAATGCAGATGATGCTTTTATGGCGGCAGCTTGTATTGGATGTGGTGCATGTGTAGCAACTTGTAAAAACAGCAGTGCTATGTTGTTTGTGAGCGCTAAAGTTTCTCAATTGGCTCTGTTACCCCAAGGTGCGCCAGAAAGAGAATCAAGGGTGTTGAACATGGTGGCACAGATGGACAAAGAAGGTTTTGGTAACTGTACCAACACGTACGCTTGCGAAGCAGAGTGCCCTAAAGGAATCTCTGTTTCCAACATCGCCCGTCTCAACAAAGAATACCTGTTGGCTGGTTTGGGTACCGAAGCATAACTAACAATGATATTTTGATACGATACCTTCCAAATGGAGGGTATTTTTTTGCAGCACACTTAAGGGAAATACAGTCTGGTATAATAGTGCTAATTTTAATTCGTTATAATCCAAACAATTATTTGAATCTATCAAGGATATACCTGCTGTTGCTGAGCATGTTTCTGGCGCAATTGCTGCATGGGCAAAATGGCAATGCACCCGTTTCTAATTTACGCAAGAAAACCATTGCCGTTACCACCGAACCCATTATACTAGATTCACTAAGCATCGCCCCAGGTACCTTTATCATTCCTGGTGTATCGGAAGATTTTTATATACTGGATGAAATCAATGCCACCCTTCGCTGGCTAAAACCGCCCGCTCTAAAAATGATCACTGTTCAATACCGTGTTTTTCCATACAAATTGAATGCAGTGGTGAAAAGATTGGAATACGATAGCATTCGAAACAACTTCTTGGCCGAAAAAGCCATTAAAGTTCGCAATGGTACCAAATCTGTAAATCCTTTTATGGATTTTGGCGGCCTAAAAAGCGAAGGGAGTTTTGGCAGGGCTATTTCTTTTGGTAATAACCAGGATGCAGTGGTAAACAGCAGCATGAATTTACAGTTGAACGGATTTATTGGAGATAGCATCGAACTTACAGCAGCCATCACAGACAACAACCTGCCTATTCAACCAGATGGCAATACGCAAGACTTGAGAGATTTTGATAGAATTTTTTTACAGGTGAAAAAGAAAACATGGCAGGCCAATTTTGGTGACATCGACATTCGCCAAAGCAAAAACTATTTTCTTAATTTCTACAAAAGGTTACAAGGGGTCTCTTTTATAACAGACAATAAAATTGGAAAAAACAGCAGCAACTCTTTACTGGCCAGTGGTGCCATTGCAAAAGGAAAATTTACCCGCAATGTTTTAGTGGCATTGGAGGGCAACCAAGGGCCATACAGGTTACAATCTGCCAACACTGAATTGTATTTCGTAATCCTAGCCAATACAGAAAGAGTATTTATAGACGGGGTTTTGCTGGTAAGAGGAGAGGATCAGGATTATGTGATCAACTACAATACGGCAGAGATAACGTTTACGCCTAAACGCATGATCACAAAAGACAGTAGGATTCAGGTTGAATTTGAATACAGTGACCGCAACTTTTTGAACTCACAAATTTATGTCTCCGACGAAATGCAGTATGGAAAAAAACTATCTGTGAATGCAGGCGTTTATTCTAATACCGATGCTCGCAATTCTGCCATCGATCAAACATTAGATGTTGATCAAAAACAATTTTTGGCCGATTTGGGCGATAGCATCGGAAGGGCATATTACCAAATTGCGGTGGAAGACACATTTACAGCAGGTAAAATTTTATACAGGCGATCTGATACCATTTACAATGGAACTCAAAACGCTACCATTTACATACAATCCAACGACCCTGCTCAGGTTTTATACAATTTGTCATTTAGTTATGTAGGCCCTGGATTGGGAAATTACAGCCAGTTGCTCAATGCCGCCAATGGTAGGGTGTTTGAATGGGTACAACCCGATGATAGTAGCCGGCCGCAGGGCGATTGGGAGCCCGTAACCCTATTGGTAACCCCCAAACAATTGCAGGTATTTTCGTTAGGTGCCAATTATCAGGTGAATGCGAAAACGCTGATTCAAACAGAAATGGCCATGAGCAAGTATGACGTGAATTTGTTTTCGTCTAAAGACAAAGGGAACGACAATGGCTTCGCAGCAAAAGTGATGATGAAAAACGAAATGGCCACGCTTAAAATAGCCCAAAAAAAATTACAACTTCAAACCAATCTGGGTTATGAGTTTGTTCAAAGCAGGTTTAAGCCTCTGGAGCGATTGAGGAATGTTGAGTTTCTGCGCGATTGGAGTTTACCTTTCGACCGGCAGGTAGCAGACGAACACATTACCACAGCAGGAATAAGAATGGGCGACTCGGCCAGCAATTTTGTAAAATACGAAATTGTGAATTATAACCGAAGCGATGCCTTCACCGGGTGGATGCACAAATTGCAGCAATACCAACAAATAAAAGGTTGGAAAATTGCTTCCTTGGTTACCCTTAGTAAAATTGACGATGAATTGGCAGAAGGTAATTTTATTAGACCTTACATAGATGTAAACAAAGTACTCTCTAAATTTAAAAGTTGGGAAACCGGTGTTAAGTATACTGGCGAACACAATCAACTTTTCAATAAAGCTACCGACACATTAACGGGGCTGAGTTTTGGTTTCAACATTTATGAGGTTTATTTGCGAACCAACCAACAGAAACCCAATAAATGGGGGGTATCGTATTTTAGAAGAAATGATTTGTTACCAGTGGGCCAATCACTAAAACAGGCAGATAAAAGCAACAATTATAATTTGTTTGCCGAACTCATGAAAAATGAACGGCACCAGGCCAGGTTTAGTGTGAGTTTTAGGGAGCTCAGGATAGATGATGCTGCCATTAGCCGCCAAAAAGCCGATCAAAGTATTTTATCTCGTACAGAATATTATGTAAACGAGTGGAATGGATTCTTAACTGGAAATGTACTGTACGAACTGGGCAGTGGGCAGGAACAACGGCGCGAATTCTCATATGTAGAAGTGCCGGCAGGGCAGGGCCAGTTTACCTGGATAGACTATAACGCCAATGGTATTGCAGAACTCAATGAGTTTGAAGAAGCCCTTTTTCAGGATCAAAGAAAATACATCCGGGTTTTTTCGCCCTCCAATCAATACGTAAAAGCCAACTACCTGCAGTTCAATTACAGTGTGAGTTTATCGCCCAAATCTATTTTAAAACCAGCAAACAGCAGAACGGGCTGGCGGAAAATTGTTTACAGAACCAGCACTACTTCAGCATTGCAAATCAATAAAAAAGTGCAAAGCGATGGGGCCTTCTTGTTTAATCCATTTGAGAAAAATTTAATAGATACCAATTTAATAACACTGAACTCATTTGTGTCAAATACTGTTTTTTACAACAGAATGAGCAGCAAGTGGGGTATGGAATTTACCCATAGCCAAAACTCCTCTAAAGCTTTGCTGGCCTACGGTTTCGAAAGTAGAAAGCTAGATAATATTACGGCGAAATTGAGGGTAAATCTGAAGAAAAATTTCCAGAGTAACCTCAGCTTGCGAAAATCGCAGAATGTATTGAACACCAGCAATGCCAAGTTTAACAATCGCAATTACAACATTGATAGTTACATCATCGAACCCAATATTTCTTACATATACAAATCGAACTTGCGCGCTAGTTTGGGGTATGTGTTATCATTCAAAGAAAACAGCATTGATTCTATGGAACGAGCCAACAACAATGCCCTGAAAGCAGAAGTAAAATACAATACCCTTGCCAATAGCAGCATCACTGCAAGGTTTACGTACGACCAAATTTCATTCAAAGCATACCAGGGCGCTGCCAACACTACAGTAGGTTATATTTTGTTGGATGGATTGCTACCCGGAAAAAATTACCTATGGAACATCGATTTCACCAAACGCATAGCAGGAAATATTGAAATGAGTGTTAACTATGAAGGACGTAAACCTGGCACATCAAAAACGGTTCACATTGGAAGAGCCTCCATAAGGGCATTGTTTTAACAATTGCTTTCATGCGTGA
Organism: Ferruginibacter sp.; assembly: GCA_044342365.1. Taxonomy (GTDB): domain Bacteria; phylum Bacteroidota; class Bacteroidia; order Chitinophagales; family Chitinophagaceae; genus Ferruginibacter. The sequence goes on from JBIIPY010000037.1 coordinate 12,669, forward strand.
TCATGATAAGTGCTGAACACCATATTTGCAAAAACTTGCATCGGTATCCATTCTCTCTTTAAAACAATGATGGCAGGTTTGTGTGTTTTCATCGTGTTTGCTCATTTATTTGGAGATGTTTGTAGAAACAATGCCCCTGTTACCGCAATAATTGAAACCGTAACACATCATAGTTAAAAAGAGAAGGGCTAAACATTTCGTTTAGCCCTTCTTGTTAGTTATACTAAATATTTATAGCACCAGTACTTTTTCACTAATGATCACCTGGTTGTTTGCGTTACTAAGGGTTACAATGAAAGTTCCTTTTCCATGATTGCGCACATCGATGTTCATGCGTTGATAAGGCGTATTGATATCAAATGTTTTGGTATAAACCCTTGCTCCCTTTGCATCGTGTACTGTAATGGTCTGTTTGCTGGTGCCTGCATTGTAATAGGCTACTTGAAATATTCCATTGTTAGGGTTAGGGTATATAAACAATTGTGCAGATGCAGAATCGGCAATAGATAACAAAGCCGAGGTATTACTACATCCCGCAGCATTCGTAACCCTTACACTGTAGTTGCCTAACTGGTCTACATTTACCGGTAGGGTAGATGTAGTAGCAGCCGACAAAATATTGCCGTTTCTAAACCAGGAATACGTAACGGGTACGGTGCTATTGGCCGTTAGTGTAGTGTTTAAACCTGGATACAATCTTGTAAAAGGAAATGCAGATAGCGTAATGGCTGGTTTTGGACTAACAACAACAGCAGTAGCCGCAGAGGTATTGCTACATCCATTACTGTTACCAACCCTTACACTGTAATTGCCGCTGGTTGAAGCCGTGATAGAAGCCGTTGTAGCACCATTGCTCCAAAGGTACGTTGAACCAGCACTTGATGAAAGTACTACATTGTCTCCTTCACAAAAACTAGTTGGCCCCGACGCTGTGATGCTAGCTATCGGAAGCGGATTTACCGTTACCAATGTTGGCACCGATGTATTTACACAAGCGTTGCCTTGGTTCACTGTTACGGTGTAAGAACCGGCATTGTTTACAGTAATAGAAGGAGTGGTAGCACCATTGCTCCAAGTATAACTGTTACCCGCACTCGCAGTTAAGGTTACACTGTTGCCTACACAAAAAGTAGTACTGCTATTGGCCGTAATGCCAACGGTAGGCAATGGATTCACCGTAACACTGGTTGCAGCTGAAGTACCAATACAACCACCACCTTGGTTTACCGTTACATTATAATTACCTGCAGCAGTCACTACAATTGAGGCTGTAGTAGCACCATTGCTCCATGTATAACTGTTACCCGTACTCGCTGTTAGGGTTACGTTTCCACCAGTACAAAAGGTTGTAGAACCTGATGCAGTTATTGTTGGTGCAGCAGCAACTGTAATGGTTAATGTGATTGAAGTTCTTGTATTGCTTTCACACGAGGTGCTGGTATTTTTACTCGCTGCGTAATAAGTAACTGATCCTACACTGTTTAAGGTAGGCGTTGGCACAATCATTCCTCCAGTAGGGGCATCATACCAAACCAATTCGTGACCAGCCGGTACGTTGGCGCTTGCAGTAAGAATGGGTAGTGGGTTGGGGCTGCAATATGATTGGGTTTGATTGCCTCCACTTATGGGTGCTGCAACTCCCGTACTACTAATGCTTACAGCTAATATTGCTGTACTGGTAAGGCATGCCCCGGCATTGGCAAACACTGTTACATTGCCACTATTGCTGCCAACTGGATAATTTACAGCGATGGTATTGCTTCCCTGGCCACTTGCAATGGTAGCGCCAACAGGCACTGTCCAAGTATAACTACTTGCGCCTGTAATTGCAGGCACACTATACTGAACGTTTGAAACTGCTCCACAAATAACGTCGTTGCCAGTAATAGAACCTATGGCCGCTAGGCCCGTGGATGGTATTACTGTGCTAATTGCCAGAGAGCGATCACTCACGGCTCCTGTGCCACTGTTTTTGGCAACCAAACTAAACCACATGGTAGCGCCCGGCGTTAAACCTGTAGCCGTGTAATTGGTGCCCGCTATATTCGTAGCCAATACTTCCCATGCACCGCTCACTTGATTGAGTCTTAAAAGCTCATAAGCGTTGGCGGAAGCAACAGCATTCCATGTAAAATTAATTTCACCAGCTGCACAGCTAGCAGATGGGTTTAAACTGGTGGGCGTACCTAAAATTTTAAAATTGACATTACTTACATCTGATAAGGAGCCACCTGAAACCCGCACCAAAGCAGTAGATGTATTGGCATCGGTAGGTGGAGTCCAGTTTAATCGGGTAATGTTGGCTGCTACCGTGGTAGACAAAGTAGTCCAGTTTGCACCATTATTTAATGAGTATTCTACAGTCTGGTTACCTGTAATTCCTTTTTGATCCCATGTAATGGTTTCAGCAGTTCCTGGACTGAGCGATTCTCCGCCATTCGGAAAAATCACTTCCACATAAGGTTCATCAATATTCCATGTTAATGAATATTGCTGTGGTCCAACAGGGATACTGGTTCCAGAAACGCGGATGGTATAAGTTCCAGCTGCAGGAAAATCGATGGCTACCTGTTCAATATTGCTCACATTGTCTGTACCTCTTGTTGCAGCACTACCAGGATTTACAGGATCAAGTATCCATGGCAAACTCGTGGTTGCACCATTAATAACAGTTAAGTCGAGGTTGTTTACCAAAGCTGGATTGGCATTGGCAGTACCCGCTGGATCGTTCCAAGTGAGCATCACCTGCAACCGCAAAGCAGTGGATGGAACCGTTAAGGTGATATCTACATTGTTTCCGTTACCGATGGTATTCACTACATACCTGTTTTCTTCTAACACCTTTACTGCAGACAATGCATTCAGCCTGCCGTATCCAAAGCGATAATCCGGACCAATATTTCCCAAATCCTGGGCTGTATTTAACAACGTATTTTTAATAAGTGAAGATATGGGATTGGCATTGCTGTTGAGTTGACGAAACCGTTGCACCAACAAAGCAGCCGTTCCTGCCACACCGGGAGTTGCCATAGAAGTGCCAGAGATTGTGCCGTAACTATTATTGGGGTAGGTAGATAAAACACTAGTTCCAAATGCACTAATCTCTGGTTTAACCCTGCCATCTGCCACTGGTCCGCAACTGCTACTACTAGATAAGGCTTCTGTTGTTGTTATGTTGGCTACCAATATATTATTCTTCGAAGTTTTTCCGCTGCCCGTGATGGTGCTCCAACCCCCCGTGCAGGAAGTTTGAGAATTGCCAGAAGAATGTACGTGAAGGTGGTTAGGAAAGTTGTTGAGATTTACATCTGTGTTTCTACTGGTAGTAGAATAGGCAACCCCAGAACCGGTAAGTCCGCAGGTAGCAGTGCCACCATAAGAGTGACTGCTCACCGACAAATCATAGGTAGGTATACCACTGGCCGCTTCTACTGCAATGTTGCCGTTAAAATTCCACGAAAATATTTTTGATAGCGGCGCCATGCCACGGGCTTTTGGATTGATGTATCCTCCGCCCCCAATGGTACCGGCACAATGCGTAGAGTGGCTAGATGCTGTACCTGGTTCAAGTATCGTTAACCGGTCTGCCACAGGCGTAAAATCTAGATGTCCAAACACAGCGCTCTCGTCCCATATACCTACATTCACCCCTTGGCCTTTAAGATTGCGAACACCGTCGTTTAATACATTCACTCTGTGAAGTGTTCTTCCCAATAAGTTTTCCGGAACGTTCGGCGGATCAATGGCTTCTACCCATTGAACAAAATTTAATTGTACCAGTTCTTTGAATCTCGACTGCGAAATGCGAACCGTAAAACTTTTAAACATGGGCATGTCTTCCAGTACAATGATACCCAAATTTGAAAAAGAAGGGTTGATTTGAGAAAGCGAAAGTTTTTCGTAAGTGGTTACGGTTACATCAACGGTACCAGTCTGTTTTACAGCATGTGCTGGAAAATTACCATTCAAAAAAGAAGGGATGGTTTTTTGTGGTACAGTTAGTTGAAATACACTGCGGATGCCGTTTGCAGCAAAACGATTAATATCAACCGTTTGTTCTACTGCTGCCATAAAAGCTTGCTGGGGTAGATAGTCGAGCAACCGAATTCCATCTACCAACAATTGCTTTTTTTGAGCATCAGTTGGTAGTTGCAGAAATTGCAACACTACATAACGGGTATCTAAAAAAGTACTTTTAGAAAGTATGGCCGATACAGCATCTTTATCAGCACTGTTTTGCTTAGGCGTAAACTTACCAGCATTCAACTGAATTTCATATGGCTTGCGCTCTTGAGCAAAAGCACTAAAAAAATAAAGCATCAGAAAGGTAAAGCTTAATAACCCATAAATTGTTTTTCTCATCTATCAGTAGTTAATTGTTGAAGCAATAAATATACTAAAATTTGATTTCTACGAGTTGCAACCGAAACAGTTTTTCTTAAAAAAACATCATTTTAAAAAACGGATACTAAAAAGGAAACCAGCTTTTTTAGTGAAATGGCTGGGAGTTTTCAACAATTTTTTTATTAACTTACCGTCATGAAGCACTTCAAATTTTACAGCAAACATGATATTTTGTCGCTTACCAAGGTAAGGCGATTCGAAACAAAAGTGGGGGAGCGCATTCAATCACTCAGCGAAAATGGAGAATGGCCCGAAGTGCTTCAGCAATCATCAGCCAATTATGTGTTGTTGGGCATACCGGAAGATATTGGCGTTAGAGCCAATTTTGGCCGTGGAGGCGCAGACAGCAACTGGTTGCCTTTTCTCAATAGTTTTTTAAATATCCAAAGCAATGATTTTTTTACTGGCGAAAACATGCTCTTGCTGGGGCATTTCGATTTTGGTGACGTAAAATACCTCATCGAAAACAATGCTTACAGTCCGGATGAAAAGATAGACGCCTACCGCCATGCTGTAAATTTAATTGATGAAGAAGTGGAGGCGTTGCTAAAATCGATTGCAGCAGCGGGTAAAATCCCCATCATTATTGGAGGAGGTCATAACAATGCATACCCAATAATAAAAGGAGTGAGCAAGGGTTTGCTCAAAGCAGAAAGGGTTCCATTGGCTCAAATCAATTGCATTAATCTAGATGCACATACCGACTATCGGCCTTTAGAAGGGCGCCACAGTGGAAATGCCTTTCGATACGCAGAAACAGATGGTTTTATGGGGAAGTATGCGGTAATTGGACTGCATGAAAATTACATTCCTCAAAATGTGTTGATAGATCTGAACAATAATCCATTTATTCAATATACCAGCTACGAAGAAATTTTTGTACATGAACGTAAAAATTTCATCCAGGCAGTGGCGCATGCCACTGTTTTTACAGAAGATACATTTACTGGTATTGAGTTAGATATGGATGTGATTGAAAATGTACTCAGTAGTGCGTGTACACCCAGTGGATTATCTGTATTGAATGCACGCCAGTACCTCAACTTTACAGCATCAGATTGCAAAGTAGCCTACTTACACATTTGTGAAGGTGCTGCACAAATTGCAGAAGATGGTGCCAAGAACGAAGAAACAGGAAAATTGATCTCTTTTTTCGTAACTGATTTTGTAAAAGCAAATTCAAATGTTATACCAATGTGATTTATATAATATGCCAATATTTTATAAATCTTCTCCCGAATGCTTTCGGGAGTAAATGCCGATGGTATCAAACAAATACTACAATGAGGCGATAGCCGATATTGAACTATATTGTTTATCCAATCGGTATTCAGCCGTCCAATCACTTTAAGTAACCAACATTAAAGAGGCTGCCCTTTATAGACAGCCTCCTCTAAATATCATCTATACCTGTAGTTCCTATTGAACTGGCTCCAGGTATTGTGCATAGGAATAACCTTCTTCTCCATCTGCAGTGCGCACCAACCACCACTGATCGTTGCTGCGACTCACCAACGTAATAATTTCGTCTTTTGATGCTTTTCCAACAATCGGCTGGTCGGTACCAGGCCCTTTGCGGATGTTAAGATTGCTAGATTCTGTTACTACTTTCACTTTTGTTACTGCTGCGTCTATAGATACATTAATGTTTAAGATCAAATCGCCTGATGTGAAGTTTGGATCTACTTGACCGTACACACCCCACAATTGATCTTTCACGGCACCATTGGGAGCTGTGCCATCAATATACAACACACCGTCTTGTTCTCTTACTTGTAAATTTGTAACACCCGCTGCAGTGGCTGCGTCGGTAATTACCCGGTATTTTTCTTGTAATGCCATAATATGGTTCCTCCGATTGCTTTATTTAATGGTTAATTTGTTTTCGATTTTTTTAGGCTTCAAAGAATTCAAGGCCATCATCAATTTTGGCAGTTGATCTTTTTTAAGCTCACCAGTAAGGGTTACCACACCATCCGCTACATCAGCTGAAACTCCTGCAAAATCTTTGATAGCATCTTTTACAGATTGAGTTAACACATCAGCAGTAGCTATCTCAACAGGAGCAACGGGTGCTGGTGGTGGTGTAACCGTTGTATTGTTGGTTACAGACTTCACCCCATTGATGGCTTTTACAGAAGCTTCCAATGAAGCCTGTGCGGCAGGATTAGCCACTTCGCCACTCAAGGTAGCCACGCCTTCATTCACCATCACCATTACTGCTGCGGTAGAAGGATTGTTTTTTAATGATTTTTCGATAGAAGCTTTTACATCTGCGTCTTTTGGCGAGCAGCCGGTAAAACTAAGTCCCGCAACTAGTACAAGCGCAGGAATAATTTTTAGAATTTTCATGTTGTTTGCTGTTTTTTATATGAAAAAATATGAGCAACAAATATAATGTACTCATATTAAGAAAATAATATTTTTTTGCCTATAAACTGGTGAGTCTGCCACCATCAACAGGTAGGTTGATGCCATTGATATATGCGGCAGCAGGAGAAGCCAGGAAGGCAACTGCTGCGCCAAATTCTTCGGGCCGACCAATTCTTCCGACTGGAATTTCCTTCTCCAGCGCTGCCAACACTTCAGCACCCGATAGACCGCTATCTGCAGCTTTTTTCTCAATCACATAATCGGCTCTCACTGTTTGTGTGAATCCAGGCAATACATTGTTAACGGTAATTCCAAAGCTACCCAATTCAAAAGACAAGGTTTTACTCCAGTTTGCTACCGCCGCCCGAATGGTATTGCTTACCCCCAATCCCTGAAGGGGTTGTTTTACAGAAGTGGAAATTACATTGATGATTCGGCCAAAACCAGCTTGTTTCATTCCCGGCACCAATGCCTGCACCAGAATATGGTTACAAATGAGGTGGCTGTTGAAGGCTTGCAAAAATTCGGTTTCTGTTGCATTCAATGCAGTTCCGCCAGCGGGTCCACCAGTGTTATTCACTAAAATATGCGCTATTCTGTTGTCTGCAACAAAAGATTCAATGGCGTGTTTTACTTGTGTTGGATGGGCAAAATCTGCCACCAGGTAACTGTGGGTTTGTCCGTTTTTGTTATCCAGTTTTGTAAGGGTATTCTTTAACTTTTCTTCATTGCGTGCTATCAATACAATGTTGGCACCCAACAAAGCCAATTCTATCGCACTGGCAAAGCCCAATCCCTGTGTGCTTCCACATACCACGGCTGTTTTTCCAATTAAGTTCAAATTCATATCTGCAAATTTATTTTGTTTGAATAAGATGCTCTTTGGCACCCAACGATGTTGTGCAATTGAAATTCAATTTACCTCAGTTCCGAAGATGCTGCCTTAAATCCGGTGGCTACCTTTAGTGTTTCTACTACATTAAATATGATGGGACACATGGCATAATGAATGATGGTTCCAAACATCCGGTCTTTAAAATTGCCTCTGTTCAAATGCGGAAATTCCCTGCATTCTGTAAATCGTTGTTCATAAACCGTACAACGACTACCCGCTAAAAAATGGCAAGGCATTTGGCTCATGATCATTTGGCCTTGCTGACTTTCTTCAATGTATTTTTCTTTGAAATCGTTTAAAGAAACGCCCAAAAAATCAGCTGTTTTCGTAGCCTCCACTGGCGTTACGTTTATCATGAGTGTTTTGCAACAGGCTCCACATTCGGTACAATCAATTGCTGGTTCTACTTCAGCATTGATGGCAGCTACCAGATCATCTATCTTTTTACCATCTGCATTGCGCACAAATTGCACGAACGCATCGTTTTCCTCGGCATGCGTTTCTGCAAAAGCTGCAATATCATCTCTGTTGGTCTGTAATGTTTTTATATTGTATTTTTAAAAGTTGAGTAACAAATGTAGCCTATCTGCCGATATCTGTGCCAAGCCAAACGGAGATTATTTACTTATACACAGCTGTTTAAAACACGCCTCCTTTCTCTGTATCCATTTAACTATATTTGCCTCTATCGTAAAATACTAAAAATATTAGTAGATTGCGTTTTTTAAAAGCAAACCATTTTTAACCGATTGGTGCAATAAGGTTGATTTAATTTTTATGACAGAAAAAGAACTATTTAATTACACGGAAGACAATATCCGTAGTCTCGATTGGCAAGAACACATAAGGCTGCGGCCAGGGATGTACATCGGAAAACTAGGCGATGGAAGCAGTCCAGACGATGGTATTTATGTACTCTTGAAAGAGGTGGTAGATAACTGTATTGATGAACACACCATGGGGTACGGCAAACACGTGGATGTAAAAATTGATGGCAAAACAATAACAGTAAGAGATTATGGCCGTGGTATTCCATTGGGGAAAGTGGTGGATGTGGTGAGTAAGATGAATACCGGCGCCAAATACGACAGCAAAGCTTTTCAAAAAAGTGTGGGGTTGAATGGAGTAGGTACCAAAGCTGTGAATGCGTTGAGCAATTTTTTTAAAGTGACGGCTTTTAGAGATGGCAAAGAAAAAACTGCTGAGTTTGAAAGAGGGGTTTTAAGCAAAGAATACAAGGAAACCAGCACAAAAGAAGAAAATGGTACGTTCGTTACATTCATACCTGACGATACCATTTTTAAGAATTTCCATTTTGTGCAGGAATACCTCGATAACCAGTTTTGGAATTATTGTTACCTCAACGCCGGTTTGGTGATGAACCTCAACGGCAAAAGATACGTGAGCAAAAATGGTTTGCTCGATCTGCTTCAGCGCAAAACCAACGAAGACGAATTGCGTTATCCCATCATTCATTTAAAAGGAGAAGACATTGAAGTAGCCATTTCTCATGAGAATGGATATGGAGAAGAATATTACAGTTTCGTAAACGGCCAATTTACCACCCAAGGTGGAACACACCTTGCGGCATTCAGGGAAGGTTTCGTGAAAACGATTCGTGAGTTCTTCAAAAAAGATTACGATGCATCCGATATCAGAGGAAGTATTTGTGCGGCCGTTTCGGTAAGGGTACAGGAGCCGGTATTTGAGAGCCAAACCAAAACCAAGTTGGGTTCAATGACGGTAAGTGAGGGTGGACAAAGCATGAAAAACTTCATCGGTGATTTCTTATCCAAAGAATTGGATAATTTTTTGCATAGAAATCCCACGGTGGCCGATGCCATGAAAAAACGCATCGAACAAAACGAAAGAGAAAGAAAGGAATTGGCTGGTATTAAAAAATTGGCGAATGAACGTGCCAAAAAAGCCAATCTCCACAATAAAAAATTAAGAGATTGTAAGTTTCATTACAACGATGAGCCAACCGGCAAAGACAAAGACGCCATTGTAGAACGTCAAAAAGAAACCACCATTTTTATTACCGAGGGTGATAGTGCCAGTGGATCTATTACAAAAGCCAGAAGCGTAAATACACAAGCCGTGTTTAGCTTAAGAGGAAAGCCGTTGAATTGTTACGGACTTACCAAAAAAGTGGTGTACGAAAATGAGGAGTTCAACTTATTGCAACACGCACTCAATATTGAAGAAGGCTATGAAGGCTTGCGATACAACAACATCGTCATTGCTACCGATGCCGATGTGGATGGGATGCACATTCGTTTGTTGTTGATGACCTTCTTCCTGCAGTTTTTTCCCGACCTTGTAAAAAATGGCCACGTGTATGTGTTGGAAACACCGTTGTTCAGGGTGCGCAACAAACAGGAAACCATTTACTGTTACGATGAAATAGAAAAACAGGCAGCCATGAAAAAACTGGGCGCTAAACCAGAAATCACCCGATTCAAGGGATTGGGCGAGATCAGTCCAGATGAATTTGCCCGCTTCATCAGTGTTGATATGAAATTACAGCCAGTGATCATGGAAACAGGCGAACACATTCAAAATTTATTAGAATATTACATGGGTAAAAACACACCATCCAGGCAAGATTTTATCATAGATAATTTGAGGGTAGAATTAGACTTGATCGAAGAACCCATCATCGCGGCTGAATAAAATTATTTTAAGAATAAGATATTGTCAGCAATAAATGCTGAATTATTATGTACGAGTTTCATACTGATTATAAAAAATATTTCGATATACAATTGTCGAATGCCCGGCAATGGATATTGCCTTTTGTGCAGGAGGTTAAACCCATCGAAGCAGGCATGCAATTGCTGGAGATCGGCTGCGGACAAGGCTCTGTGCTGAGAGCGTTTGCTGAGGCAGGTTGTATTTGTACCGGTGTAGAAATGTATCCACTCTGGCTCGAAAAAGCAAATGAATGGTTGCAACCAGAATTGGCATCTGGCAAAGTGAAGCTTATCAACAGTAATATTTATGATATTGATGCTGAAAAAGACCTTGGTACAAAATTCGATATCATCGTGTTGAAAGATGTGATAGAACATATTCACGACCAGAAAAAATTGATTGGTTGGATGAAATTGTTTCTTAAACCAGATGGTATCATATTTTTTGGATTTCCGCCATGGCAAATGCCGTATGGGGGACACCAACAAATGTTGCAGGGTTGGTTGGGCAAATTACCTTATTGGCACATGTTGCCATTGCCTTTGTTCAAAGGATTGCTTAGGGTAAACAAACAATATTCCGAAGACCTGGTAGACATCAAGGAAACCGGTATTTCTATAGAACGTTTTGAATCTATTTTGCAAAAAACAGGGTATCAGATTTTAAAACAAAAACATTGGATGATCAATCCGGTATACGAATATAAGTTTGGCTGGAAACCGAGGGTACAAATCGGCCTCATCAAAGCCATTCCATTTGTAAGAAATTTTTTCACTACAGCGGTGTATTATATTATTACACCGAAAGACTAAAAATTTTTAATATTCACATGATACATATTGTTTTTAACGAACCAGATGTAAAAGTATTGAACGAGGCCATCGCTTTAGATGAAACTGGTT
>JBIIPY010000143.1:0-4345 GCA_044342365.1 Ferruginibacter sp.
AAAATATCAAGCCTGCAAGCATTCCCTTACCGTTGGTGGCATTAAGCAGACACTTCACAAAAATGTAACTTTTAATTGGCTATGATCGTATTACACTAACAAATTATTATGATGGCAAAAATTATATCATTACTACTTTTTTCTTCCTTATTATTTTCTTGCAGACCGATAAAATCAAAGCACTCGGAAGCATTTATAAAAACAAAAAATGAGTTGACAGAAAAGCTTAATGAAATAACCAAACAAACAATGTTTAATGGCTTTGGTGTTGCATTAACAAACGAAAACGAAGTATTGTATCAAAACGGCTTTGGAATTGCTAATGTAGAAACAGGAGAAAAATATACTGAAAACTCTATTCAAAATATTGCATCCGTTTCCAAAACTTTTATAGGAATCGCAGTTTTAAAAGCCCAAGAATTAGGTAAACTAAAATTAGACGACTCCATTGATAAATATCTGCCTTTTAAAGTTGAAAACCCAACATACAGAGATCATCCAATTACCATTAGACAACTTCTAACGCATACTTCATCGATTGTTGACAATGAAGAATACCTTAACAGGGCTTGGGTTTTATTTGACACAATTAATGTAGAAAAGAATTTAAAAATTGATATTGGTGAGTGCAAATTTAGTGCGCCATCAACAGAAGTATCAATGGAAGATTTTTTAACCAGCGTACTATCTGAAACAGGAAAGTGGTTTAGACCAAGTACTTTTTCTGAGCATAAACCTGGAGCAATATTTAACTACTCAAATATGGGAGCAACTTTAGCAGCCTTGGTTTTGGAAAAAGCAACAGGACAAAAATTTGATGCGTTTACGGAACAATATATAATGCAACCTTTAAAAATGGAAAGTACTGGTTGGGGCTTGAATTCTATAGACATAAAAAAACATTCAAGATTGTATATTGACAAAAAAACACCATACCCATTTTATACGTGTGTAACATATCCCGACGGAAGCATCATCACTTCAAGCAGCGATATGAGCAAATATATTTGTGAACTTATGAAAGGTTACACAGGTAAAGGAACATTGTTGAATAAAGATAGTTACAGAGAATTTTATACACCGCAACTAAAAGCAGAAAATTTTATTGGCAGAGATACCACTGAATTTGGAGATTATAATATAGGAATTATGATGAGTTTCGGGCCAACTGGGAATTTTGGACATTTTGGTGGCGACCCAGGTTTATTTTCAGTGATTTATTTTGACAAAGAAAAGAAAACAGGAAAGTATTACATAACAAATACAGACGCTGATGGAAAAGAAGGGGGTAAATCGCACGGGATGATTGTAAAGTTACTTGACGAGTATTCAGAGAAACTTGATAAGCTAAGCAGAACGAATGAGTAGTACTGCCAAGAACATGCCGTTTGCTGTATTGCTGGTTTGACCAAAGTAATTTCAGCTTCACTATCCTATCATCTTCAAATTTGTCATAACTGATTTTTTAATGAGATTTTGTATTAAATTCAATCATCACAATTCTAATTGGATTTGATTGCCAGGTTGTCTATTTGTCAACTGCCTCTAACGAAACCAGCAACAAACAACCCAACTTCGGCAATGGAGACCGTTGTGCAAGCGTCTGAAAACCACCAAAATTAGAATGAAATAGCATGTTACAACTCATTGGACTCTTCGCAATTTCTTGGTTAATAGCTTGGCGATTTGATAAAACCGATTTATCTGTTTTGGGGCTAATGCCCACAAAGGACAGATTGAAACTATGTTTTTACCTTTTTATAGTCACTGCAATTTGTTGCTCGACAGCTTTCGTTTTGAAAATGTATTTTGCAAAAGAACAGTATACCATAAATTCAAAGTTGACTTCATCTTTGATTTTTTCAGAACTATGGGATAACATCAGAGGAGTATTGACCGAGGAATTACTTTGCAGAGGAGTTGTGTTGTTTGTTTTAATAAAAAAATTAAGTACCAAGAGGGCAATCATTATTTCATCCATCATTTTTGGACTTCTTCATTGGCTTAACAATGGAGTTTGGGGAAATGCAATACAAATGAGTGTTGTTTTCTTATTCACTTTTTGTATGGGGCTTCTTCTTGCTTTTTCGTACGCAAAGACATTTTCAATTTTAATACCATTCTCTATACACTTAGGATGGAATTTGACCCAAAATTTTATATTCTCAGACAAACCAGAAGGAAATCACATATTCTTATTAGCAGCACAACCACCAATTGTAACTGTATCCTATTTTGTATTTTTTGTAATGCTGTTGTTTCCAAAAATTTCTGCAATTGGACTTGATTATTTAATTATGAAGAGACAAAAGCAAGTTGAAGTCCCCAAGTGAGAAAACTTTTAAGAACATGATGTTTTTTCCTGACAAAAGAGATCGGGATATCTGAAAGTTTTTGCTGTAGTAACTTTAAGTCATTTGCAAGAAATGATTAGTGAAATAATAATTTATCCGTCAAATAGTTCAATAAAATATTTGCCGGATGCACATGAAAGCGATTTTATTATCTATTTTTATCGATCAAACAGCCAGATTATGAGAATCGTTTACTTGTTGATTATTACTTTATTTCTGAATCATAACTCGGGTAATTCACAAGGTATTTATCAGCTCTTTGGACAAACACCTTATGGAGGTGTTGAGAATGGTGGAATTATTTTTACCACAAATAGTTCTGGAGGTAACTTTCAAACAAGATACGATTACAGAATAGCACGTAATGCAGGTGCTGAGCCATGGTACAGCAAGCTGGCAGAATACAATGGAAAGTTTTACGGCATGACACTAAAAGGTGGAACAAGTAATTTGGGCGTAATTTTTGAGTTTGATCCAACTACAAACATTTATACAAAAAAAATAGATTTCACCGGTACAAACGGAAGTTCCCCTTATGGCAGCCTGGTACTTTCAGGTTCAAAATTTTATGGCATGACGTCTGCTGGCGGAACATCTGCTCGTGGTGTTATATTTGAATGGGATCCCTCAACAAATGCTTATTCGGTAAAGTACAATTTTAATTTAAACGGTGATGCCCCCTACGGAAACGTATCGATTGTGGGCGGCTTATTATATGGCATCACAAGGTTTGGAGGCAGTGGAAGCCGGGGTGTAATTTTTGAATGGAACCCATCAACAAATACGTACACTAAAAAAATTGACCTCACAGGTAATACTGGCACAAACCCAGGAGCCTATTCACAAGGATCGCTCACCTATAGCAATGGTCAATTTTACGGTGTTACAACAAGGGGTGGAATAAATGATGCGGGTGTCATCTTTCAATGGGATCCTGTTGCAAATATTTATATCAAAAAATACGACTTTGTTTCCACATCAAATGGCAATTTTCCTATTGGCAATATGACGGAAAATGGAGGTAAGTTTTATGGAATGACCTACGACGGCGGAACAGGAGGTGGAGGCGTAATTTATGAGTGGGATCCTGTTGCAAATATTTATACAAGGAAATTAGATTTGACTCCCGCCACAGGCTATAAGCCTAGCGGAGAACTAAGCTTATACAACAATAAATTTTATGGTCTTACACTCACAAACAATACCACAGGTGGAAGTATTATTGAGTGGGACCCTGTAACAAATACGATTGAAAAAAAGATTGGCCTGAACGAAGTAAGAGGGAGTGCAGCATCTGGTTCATTGCTGATAAGTGGCAATAAAATGTTCGGGGTAACAAAAGCAGGTGGTGCAGATCAGCTAGGAACAATATTTGATTGGGATCCTGCGTCAAATGTATTTACGAAAAGATATGATTTTGGTGGAAAGGATGATAAATTCCCTACTGGTACATTAACTTTCGCAAATGGTAAATTATATGGGGCCTGTTCAAAGGGAGGAGGTATAAACAGTATAGGGCTGTTGTTTGAATGGGATCCAGCAACAAGTACGTACACAAGAAAATTCAGCTTCTCAGGACCAAATGGTCGAAATCCCAATAGCAGCCTAACTTATTTTAATAATAAATTTTACGGCATGACTACGTTCGGTGGTGCAAAAGATTCAGGTGTCATCTTTGAATGGGATCCAGCAATAAATTTATACACAAAAAAAATTGATTTATCTTCTGAAACGGGAACACTTCCATATGGTAATCTTGTTGAGTACAATAACAAATTGTATGGGATGACCAGCACAGGAAATGCAGGCAATACAGGAACTATTTTTGAGTGGGACCCAGCCACCAATGTCATCATAAAAAAAATTGATTTTACTGGCCCTACTGGCTATCATCCTTTTGGAAGCCTGGCATTGTTCAACAACAAATTTTACGGAACCACGATTGATGGTGGCCCTTTTCCCAATTTATCTGGAACGCTATTTGAATGGGA
>JBIIPY010000051.1:0-19467 GCA_044342365.1 Ferruginibacter sp.
TTCTCAAGAAGATCGACTTCTCTCCTTCAAATGGTTATGCCTCCTACGGAACCCTAACACTAGTCAATAATCTTTTTTACGGTGTTACTTATTTTGGCGGCGCAAACAGTGCCGGAGTTTTATTTGAATACAATCCAGTTACAAATGATTACACAAAAAAATATGATTTTTCAGTTGCAACAGGTAGCAACCCACAGGCAGGCGTTACGTTGAGCAATGGCAAACTATACGGCATTACTGCTAACGGGGGTAACAATAGCCGTGGCGTAATTTTTGAATTTAATCCGGCAAATAATGCCTATTCCAAAAAATACGATTTTAATAATTTTTCATCCACATTGTACTATAACAATTACCTACTGAATGTTCCTTCATTTATCGCAAATGGAGTAGCCAATACCTGCAGCACATTGCCATCCATAACCATTAATAACAGCAACAATAATATTTGGGTGCCCATCACAGATATTAAAGGTGATGCAGTTGGTGAAATAAATGCAAATGGCAACAACCTAGGCACTGTTACTACATCAATGTACATCAACAGCGGCCCAGTTAGAGAAGATGCTCAAAATAGGTTGTACCTTAACAGAAATGTTTCTATTACACCGCAAGTGCAACCTACTACTCATGTAAACATTAGACTTTATCTAAAGAAATCAGAATTTGAAGCATTAAGAACTGCTCAAAATTCGCTTGGACAACCATCCGGTATTAACAGCATTGCAGATCTTCAGCTTTTTAAGAACAGTGACCCATGTTCTAGCGTTGTAACCAATTCTTGGAATCCAACTCCGGTAACAGCCTCACAATGGGGTGATAATTATGTACTGAATGCATCCATTACCAGCTTCTCGTCGTTCTATATTGCAAAGAATCCTTCTGTAGTACCGGTAACGCTTACACGATTTTCCGGAACTATTGTGCAGAAAGATGCGCTGCTTACTTGGACGACAGCAGCTGAACAAGATATGGCTGGATATGAAGTTGAAAGGAGCCTTAACGGCACTGACTTCTCAAGAGTTGGCAACAGAGTGGTTGCTAGGAACAGCACATTATCCCAGCAGTATCAATTAAAAGACCAGAGTATCTTTAATGCACAGTCAGGAAATGTTTACTACAGGCTCAAAATGATCAATTTGGATGGTGGGGCAACTTACTCCGGAATGCTGGTTTTGTCGCTTAAAGGGAATAGCATTACAAGACTGTATCCAAATCCAGCCAATGAAAAAATATTTTTAGAGGTTGTACTTTCAGGTGAAAAAACACAATTTTATATTTACAGTGCAGAAGGACGTTTGATAAGATCCGAGCAAAGATCTGTGGTAACTGGAAAAAATCTTTTGGAATTCAACATAGCCGATTTGCCGAGCGGAATTTATTATCTCCAGTACGAAAACTTTGTAAAGAAGACGATGTTTATTAAGAACTAAAATTATCGAAAGAAAATCAGTACTGGTTACTGATAAAAAAAAATCGATCATTCATAGGGAGGTACTACTGTATGCTGTTAAATTTTTTGTCGTAATGAAGTATCATCAAGGAAAAGCTCTTCCTCATGATACTTTTTTTTAAAAAACTAATGAAATCAGATTGTATAAACAAACAATCTGTAAGCTAACAATCTGAAAGAATCTATACAAGTATGATGAATACTATTTAGGTTTTTGATGATAATTTGTACAATTTTAGAGCCATCCCAGATAACCTTTAACACCCTCTATATCATTGCCACTGTCTAATCATCTCCAACCTCAGCTCAAGAATGTTAGTTGCTTGATTATTAGAATTTTACATTTTATTTATCATTTTACAAATTTTATTTATTGTTTATCAATAAATATTTACCTATATTTGCAATATCATTTTTAAAAGGTAAATTTTTATGGAAATTAAAATCACAACCAATCAGATGTTGAAAGTGCTACAAATACTTTCCTGGATAATTTTTATTGGACTATGTATTGAAGCTGGTGGCATTACGGTCAATACTTTTATTACACTGTTCATAAACCCGCTTGGGGCTGAAAATTTTTGGGAAGGAAATGAATATCTATCAAACCTTTACAAATATGACAAAGAACATTTTATTGTGATCACGTGTACCATGATAATTGTAGCGGTATTAAAAGCAATCATGTTTTACCTGATCGTAGAAGTATTTACAGACAAAAAGTTGAAGATATCCCAACCTTTCAGCATGGAATTAAGAAGCTTTATTGTTAAACAATCTTATTTAGCTTTAGGCATTGGTTTGTTCTCTCATTATGGGTCTGAATATTCCGAATGGTTAACAAAACAAGGGGTAAAAACAGCAGACTTGCAATCGTTGCATATAGCAGGTGCAGACGTTTGGCTTTTTATGGCGGTTATCCTTTTTGTAATTGTGCAAATTGTAAAAAGAGGAATAGAAATTCAACAAGAAAACGACTTAACTATATAGCTTATGCCAATAATTGTAAACTTAGATGTAATGATGGCAAAGCGAAAGATGTCGCTAAATGAGCTTTCCGAAAAAGTTGGTTTAACCCTGTCGAATCTTTCCATCCTAAAAACAGGAAAAGCAAAAGCCATCCGTTTTAGCACACTGGAAGCAATTTGCGAAGTATTGCATTGCCAGCCCGGAGACATTTTAGAATATGTAAACGAAATAAATTAGTTGGAAAACAACTAAATACGAGTTCTGTTTACACACCAAGAAAATAACCCGAACCGCTAATGGGCAGTTTTGTTCAGTGCGCCCTTAAAAATTAAACTTAGAATTTATCATTGCTGGAGAAAAAGTATTTACAATAATTGGACTAGTCGTTTTTAAAAAACAGAGGTAGAAACGACAACAACCGCAAACACCAGGGCTTGCTACAATGCCAGCAACCCAGAAAAAACCTCCACTTCACGCTTCTATCAGCTTCAGCTTCGGACTATTCTTTTATAGGATTTTGAACTAAATTTATAAATCAAATTCTAATCGGCTTCGGTTGCCAGGCAGCTCATTTTTCAAAAGCCGCAAATTGCCAAGCCGTAAATGTTGGTTGTTATGACTGGATACACATTCTTAAATCTTAAAGTTTTTTCAAATGGTAAAAGAATCAGGCACAAAAGAAAGCCCATGGTTGTTAAAAACACCACCCTTGTCTTCAGACTTTACAATGTATAAAGACAGTAAGGACGGCAAAGATATTCTTGTATGCACAGTAGGTAAGACCATTTTGCATTATGAGTATCGCTGTGTTAAGGATCTTCACAAAATGTTAAAGGAACTGGGCGATTGGATGGAACTTGGCAGCGCCGATGAGCAAAAGCCTGCCAAAGATGGAACGGTAGAAGCATGGGGACGTTCGGAGAAAAATCCTGTTGGCGGTTGGTATGGTTTAAAAAAAGGTTTCCGAGGTAGATTTGGCATGTATGTTCCCCCGTTGATGGAAAAATTGGGGCTTGCAGAAGTTACTCATGACGCTAAGAACAATAAAATGAGAGCCATCTAACCAAGGTGCTGCACTATTTCACTCAAATCATTAAAGGCCCCACTACTGCCAACGTGCAGGTTGGAATAGCTGTTTAAATGTGCTCCCTTTAGATGGACATTATTATCACAATAGAATAGATAAGTCAATTTAAATATTTAAATTCGCTCTTCTAAAACGATGACACATAAAATAATTGTACAAACTGTTTGATTTTACCAAATTTGAAGAGCGAATAAGTGGTGATGCAGCAAAAACAAACAAGGTGAAAGAAATTATACCAAACTTAAAATATAAAAAACAAAATAAATAAAACCAATAAACCATGAAAAGTATTTTTTTGTTTTTAATGACCAGCTTCTTTTTTGCTTTTAACTTTTCAGTAAATGCGCAAAATAATGGGGACGAAAAACTAAATCTTCCCGGTGATAATTTGAATTTATATGCCGTTTTAAATCTGTTTCAAGAATCAGAAACCCTCGAACTATTCGAAAAAAATTTAAATGCGGAAGATGCTAATATCAATAATCTTGATTTGAACAATGATGATAAAATAGATTACATAAAAGTATTGGATAATGTAGAGGGAGATAATCATTTGATCGTTTTACAAGTAGCAATAAGCAATAATGAAAATCAGGACGTAGCGGTTTTTAGTGTGAACAAAGATGAAAAAAAACAAATTCACATTCAGCTTATTGGGGACGAAGAATTGTACGGTAAAAATTACATCATCGAACCAAATACTTCTGAAACAGCCGCCCAAAGCGGCACACCCAATCCCGGATATTCAACAAATACAACCAATGCCGAAGGAACAACTGTTGTGGTTGAAAAAACGGTGATCGTTCAAGTTCAAACTTGGCCAGTCATCACTTACATGTATGCACCTACATACGTAATATGGTACTCACCATGGTATTGGGGATATTATCCACCGTATTGGAACCCGTGGAGACCATATTACTGGCATTATTATTACGGTTATCATTCAAACTGGCATTCACATTATTACGGCCACTATCATAACAGTAATTATTATCGTAATCCGCTGTATCAAAATAACTATTACAACAGAAGTCGGTCACAATCTAATACCGTTAAAAATAATAGCGTAAATGGAAATTATAATAAAACCTATTCAAAGCCAGAGTCCAGAAAAGATGGGGAAATAGCATTCGCACAAAAAAATCAAAATAGTACCCGTCCCTCTTTCCCAACATCAAACAATTCTAATGGTAATATTAAACCTTCAGAAAAAACCGCAAGTAATGGTAATATAGGAACCACCAATACTGCTAAACCCAATAATACAACCCCTTCAGTAAACAATAATACCAAGCCGGCAAATACAACCCCAACAAACCCCCAACCAAAACCTGCACCATATTCGCCTTCACCAACAAAGCCTGCCCCTGCGCCCTATAAGCCAAAGCCTGCAACAGCGAAGCCTGCGCCAACTAAAACTAAAATGTGAATGGTTGAGTGGAGCAATTGTTGTTGTTGAAGTTGATTGGAGCATATTTTTCATAGGGAATGGTCGTACATAAAAAAGGCAAATCAACAACCATCAATGGGTTTTTGGTGAACTTTTGCATGCGTTTCTGATTAAACTTTACAGAATACGGTAATGTGCTTTTACAAAACGCCCGTTATTTTAAAAAAATTTTTTTACACGTCAATTAAATAAATTATGAAACCACTCATTCAAACGTGTGTGCTCCTTTTTTTGTTACAAGTGCTTGTAGTTGATCTTTCTGCACAATCCACAAAATTGAAACCCGGATTCGACAAAGATGAATTCATGGAGCTGCTTAAAGTTTCTAGCCGTCAGGGTGATTCTTTATACAATCCCGATTTTCCTGCACCCCAATTGTTTGAAAAAGTATACCGTTCAAACGTAATGGGGTTGGCCAATCGCTGGGATCTTTGGTTGTCTGATGAATCTACTGCTGTTATTAGCATTCGGGGTACTACCAAGGAAACCGAAAGTTGGCTGGAGAACTTTTATGCGGCGATGGTTCCTGCTAAAGGGCAGCTTAAATTATCGAAGGAATTTGTTTTTGATTATGAGTTGTGCGATGATGAAAAAGCAGCTGTACACACAGGCTGGTTAATTGGTACTGCATTTCTATCAAAAGACATTTTACCAAAATTAGATTCACTGAGCAAAATTGGTGTAAAGGAATTTTACATTATGGGGCACAGTCAGGGAGGTGCTATTGCATATCTCTTAACAGCCCACTTTTTAAATCTCCAAAAGCAGCACAAAATCTCTGATCAACTTGTATTTAAAACGTATTGCAGTGCTGCGCCTAAGCCTGGCAATTTATATTTTGCCTATGCATACGAAAAAATGACCCAAGGTGGATGGTCTTTTACAGTAGTAAACTCTGCCGATTGGGTTCCAGAAGCTCCATTTTCCATTCAAACCACGATGGACTTCAATCCAGCAAATCCTTTTGCAAACGCAAAAAAAGAAATTAAAAAGGCGCCATTCTTCAAGCGGATTAAGCTGAATTATTTTTACAATAGTTTAGATAAACCGACCAAAAAAGCGAATAAACGCTACCAGAAACAATTGGGCAAAAGGTTGGGAGTGTTTATCAAAAAGAGTCTGCCCGAATTTGAAACGCCAACCTTTTTTAATTCCAATAACTATGTTAGAACGGGAAATAACATCGTTCTTTATGCAGATTCAAATTACTACAAGTTATTTCCGATCGATAAAGAGAAAGTATGGACACACCATGCTTTTGAACCCTACTTGTATTTGTGCAATCAATATTGATATAACCATTCATCAACATAGTATAGGTATGGTTATCCTACAAGTAGCAATCTACAACCGCTGATGGAGAAATTAAAATATCAAAGCTGATTTGGTAATGCTACGAGAAGATTTAGAGTTAGAAACTGTTAAGTTAATCGATCTCGAAAGAGAGCCCGTTAAAGGAAGAACTTTAAAACGCTCAATTGCGGAGTTTCCGCTCCCCAACATTTGTAAACCACCTTGAGGTTGCCATAGATAAGTACCTGCATTTTCACTGCAAGCAGCATTTAAGACAATGGTGTCGTTCACAAAGTACGCGTCTTTATCAAACTGAGCACAGGCGTCCACTTTCTTTCCACATGAACTAGCAAATGCAATCGTTGCAAATGAAGCTACAATAAATAATAGGTCTTTCATTTTTAAATTGTGTTTGAGCACAAATATAGAATTAAATTATACTAAAAAATATTTATCTCAACCGATTAAATTTTTTTTGAACATAGTTGATTTTTAGATGATTCAGCAATCCATTTACCTCTTTCACAAACTCATCTAACAGTATTGTGGATTAAATGTTCATGAATATTACGCAACCAGTGTGGAAGAATTTAGGGCAGCTGACTTTCATTTTTTTCCGTTGGCACTGTCTTTGTAAATACATTACTGTTGAAAAATTTAAAAAAATAAGAACATGAAAGTATTATTTGTATTAACGTCACACAGCGATTTGGGAAATACAGGCGAAAAGACAGGGTTTTGGGTAGAAGAATTTGCAGCACCTTATTACACAATGGTTGATGAGGGTGTGGATGTAGCCACCAATTGATCCCAAAAGCGAGGCGCCAGATGCCCAAACTGTGGCAACCAAGCGCTATTATGCAGATGGGCCACTTCAAGAAAAAGTAGCGCATACCAAAGTATTGGCTGATGTAAAAGCAGCTGATTTTGATGCTATTTTTTACCCGGGGGGCCACGGCCCATTGTGGGATCTTTACAGCGATGAACATTCCATTGCATTGATACAAGACTTCTGGGCTGCAAACAAACCTGTAGCAGCAGTATGCCATGCGCCGGCTGTATTGCTCAAGGTAAAAGACAAAAATGGTGACCTTCTGTTAAAGGGTAAAAAAGTAACAGGGTTTACAAACAGCGAGGAAGAAGGCGTAAAATTAACAGATGTAGTGCCTTACCTTTTGGAAGATGAATTGCAAGCAAAGGGCGCCCATTATTCCAAAGGGGCAGATTGGAGTTCGAATGTAGTAAAAGACGGTATGCTCATAACAGGCCAAAACCCTGCAAGTAGTGAAGAAGCCGCTAGAGAGATGTTGGCTGTGTTGAAAGAAACTGTAGAAGCATAAATAAAAAGTAGCAATAAAATCAAGGGGCACGATCGACGGGATTTACCGAAGAGGTGCCCTTTGTATTTTGTAAAGGTTGCTAATAGCTGAGCATTATATTCCCCTCTCTTAAAGTGGTGGGCGGTTCTATTTTAGCTGCCAGCTTAGCATGGTAAAAAGAAATTAATTTTCACCCCCCCCTACTAAACAAGCATTCATATTATTGTACGAAGATATTATCTATGGCCAGTTTAAAATCTTCGTCTTTTTTATTGCCTATCAAAAAACCAATTTCTTGAAGGTAATCGCCGGGGAAATTAACCATGTCGAGGCTTCTTCCTCTAAACGATGGAGCCATACTACTAAAGGGGATTTCAATCGTTTGCCGATTGCCAGTGGTTTCAAAACTAAATACGTAAGAATAATAATCGTTGCTGTTGGTTTTTACCCTAAACTGGTAGGCTTTGCCATCACCCTTTAGCACTATCACAAATTTGCTGTAACCAGTTAGTTTCGTTTTGCCGGCATCATATCTAATAGATGAAAAGCCCCCATTGTTATCCAGAGAAACATGCCCCTCAAACAAACCGTTGCCGGCTGCATCCACACCCATTTTGGCCGCAGATGCTCCACCCATTACGGTATCATTTACGACATACCAATTTTTTAAGTCGGCTTCTTTTGTAAAATCAAATATTACCAATGTGTTCATCATGATGTAGCATATTATTGAAAAAATTGTACCCATTATACTTAAATTTTTAATTGTGTAACCACGTACTAATTTAAAATATTTTTTTACATCCTTCTCAACTATCTAACATTTTCGGCTTTACAAGTTTATAACCAGAATTGTACTACATTTAGTCATCAACATTTCTAATCGTCTTCTATTGCCGGGGTAGGTATTTTTCGAATGCCAACCTTGCAACAAGGAGTGATTGTTGGTCAGCATTTTTTTGACGCTAAACTTAAACAAGAAAATGATTACAATCGACAACTATTTAGACAATCATTACATACACCGAAGCAATTGGTTAAGAGCTGCTGTTTTGGGAGCAAATGATGGCATTATATCTATTTCTAGTCTTGCAATAGGTATTGCAGCTGCAAGTTCAACTAGAGAACCCATTGTTTTAGCAACAGTAGCAGGACTGGTTGCAGGTGCATTATCGATGGCTGCAGGTGAATATGTTTCTGTAAGTTCTCAAACTGACACAGAAAAAGCAGACATAGAAAGGGAGAAACAAGAACTGAAGGATATGCCTGAACAAGAGTTGAACATATTAGCTCAAATCTATGAGAAGAGAGGGCTGAAAAAAGAAACAGCAAAGCAGGTAGCAATTGAATTGACTGAAAAAGATTCTTTGGCAGCACATATCAGAGACGAATAGGCATTAACGAGATCAGTCAAGCAAACCCAATACAAGCAGCAATGGCTTCGGGGGCTTCATTTACAGTTGGAGGCGTACTTCCTCTTTTGGTAGTTCTTTTTGCACCAGTAAAAATTATGGAGTATTGTTTATATGGTTTTACGATCATTTTTCTAATTGTTTTAGGAATACTTTCGGCGAAGACAGGAGGCTCAAGTGTAAGAAAAGCAATTGTACGCATAACAATTTGGGGTACACTTGCAATGGGGTTGTCCGCATTGGTGGGCTATCTCTTTGGTGTTAAAGTTTAATTGTTGAGTTTTTAAATTAATTGCGACCCTACCTAATCCAAAAACAAAACAACAATGACAGAAAACAAAAAGAGAAGTGTTGGAAATGGCATTGGTATTGGAGCAGGCCTTGGTGTTGCATTTGGAGCAGTTTACGGTTATACATCTGGAAGCGTAGCACAAAGCGTTGCATTAGGACTTGCAATTGGTGTCTCATTCGGTGCAATTTTTGACTTTGTAAGAGGAAAAAAATAGTAAGAAAGTGAATAGCAACTATCCCATAAGAGTGCCTTTCTTGATATGCCAGTGATTAAGGTATGGAAAAATGCGGAAATTTTATTCGCCCGCCCCCGCTAGCACAAAACCCATTTTGCCAGCAGTTTTGCCTATTTTAGTTCAAGGTTTTTAATGCGTTTCCCAATAAATATTTCTCTCATTTCTTGCTCTAACTTTCCAAAATTTTCTTTGTAAACTTTTCTACTAAATTGCCCATTTTTCAATAAAAGTATTTCGTCACAAATGTCGTTTAAAGTTGAAAATATATGCGAAGAAATTATTAGAGTCTTACCAATTTCTTTTAGCTCTCTAAAAATGTCTAAGATTATAATATTACTCTGTATATCCACTCCATTAAAAGGTTCATCAAAAATATAGTATTGATTTTCTTGTAATAGAATTGCTGTCAATGCTAATTTCTTTTTCATCCCTGTTGAATAATTAGATGCATATTGATTTAGTGGCAATTCAAAAATATTTTTGTTGTCAAGATTTTCTATTTTTTTACTTCTTGCATTACATAGCAACTGTATATACTCTCGACCTGTAATTTTTGAAAAATAAAAGGGTTCAGTTTGCAGATACCCTATATTATCTTTAAGTGGCTGTAAGTCCGATGAAATTATTCCAGTATGTTTCTCAATTCCTGTGATACATTTAAATAAAGTAGTTTTCCCTGAACCATTTTCGCCAACGATACCATATACTTTGCCTTTCTCAAATGTTAGATTGATATTTGATAAAACTTGATTAGAGCCATATGATTTTGATAAACTTTCAATTTTTATCATTCTAAAATTTCTTTAAGTCGCTTTTTGGATTTAATATAAAAAAAAGGAACTAATGCCAAAAGCAATGGTGGCATTGATATACTCAAAGCTAATAAAATAGCTTGTGGTAAGTTCATTTTTTGGGGATAAGCTGAGTATTTTGCTAAAATAACTGTCAACAAATAACAATACCCTAATGCCTGGAAGCCAAAGACTTCTTTAATATTTGATTGATAGAAGATGAGCAATGATATTGTGGTTGGTAACGAAATTATTGTTGAAAAAAGAATAGCCGTTATCATCTTGTCAAAAAGAAATCCATTGACCTTTAATTTATGAACCCAAACATAAAATTCGCTTTCAGGTTCGCTATAAAATGAGAGGCAAAGTAGTAATATAAGCACAAGTGAAAATATTCCTAAATTGAAGTTGTGAAATATTAAAGAGATTGCAGTTAGAAAATATGCAAATAAAAAACCCAATAGCGATTTTCTAAATCCAACAATAAACTCAAAAGGTTTTCGGTAAAAGGGTGTTGGAATTGTTGCTGTTACTTTTTTGTTAATATTCAAAAAAGAAAATAAAATTGAAATCACAATCAAAAGTACTACAGAATAAAATTCGATTTTATAGCATAGGAATGATAAAAAAGGTACAACTATAATTAAATTCTCTAAAACCCTTATTTTAAGATAGTTCTCTTTCGGATAAATAAATTTTAAAAAATCATTTCTATTAATTTCAGAATATTGCAAGACCATACCTAAAGCGACAATGATATACAGATAATTAGCGTATTCAGTTTTGGTAAATAAGTAAATCGAAAAGCCAAAAAAACCTAGTAAAATAAATATAATCCCTACAATAGGATTAAGCCCAAATTCAATTAATTGTCTTTTAAACATTGTCAATTGAAGTCCGAAATATTGTTGAAGTGTCGTCATTAAAATTGCCCCCATCGGTTGTGTTTACATAAGAAGACGCACCATCATTATTTGTAACGATCACCGCTTGCTACTGTGCCGTATTTGAAAAACGGTCAGCCTGGCAACTTAAGCCAGTTAGAATCATTAATTTTTAAATTTAGTATAAAATCTCATTAAAAAATCGGTCAAGCTGAAGTTGATATAAAAATGAAGCTGAAATACAATTTTAGAGCAAGCATAACAGCAAACCGCTTGTGCGTTCGTGCTTGTCCTGTCAACCGCTAATATTTTGAATGTTTAAAAGAACTTTGTCTGGTCTCAATGTAATCAAAGCTTTCATGACTGGTATTTGTCCAGTTGATTTGATTTGAAATTTCTTTAAAAATGAAAAGATAAAAAATGACATTTCTGCCATTGCAAAATTATTGCCAATACACATTCTTGGCCCTGCTCCGAATGGAAAGAAATTTTTGGACTTTGTAACTTTTGTGTCAACGATAAACCTTTCAGGGTCAAATTTCAGTTCTTCATTCCAAAGTTTTTTGTCTCTGTGCAAACCAAAAAAGAACGGTATGACAATTGTATTTTTTGGAAATGAAAAACCGTCAAATTCATCGTCTTCTATTGCAACCCGTTCTGTCATCCATGCGGCTGGATACAAACGCATCACTTCGTTTAATGTCGCTTTCAGGTATTCATTATTCAAGCATTCATGTATTGTGCTGCCATCAAATGAATCGGTCATTTTTTGAACGGTGTCTTTATTTATCGAAAGTAAATATAGCAGCCATGAAAGGGTATTGGCAGTAGTTTCATGTCCAGCAAAAATAAGAATTAGCACTTCATCTACAATCTGCTCGGTAGTCATTCCTTCGCCTGTATCTTCATATTTACTTTTTAAGAGCATGTCTAACAAATCATCATAGTTTTTATCACTTGCTTTTCTTTCATTAATTATTCCTATAAAAATTTCTCTTAATCTTTTTGCTTTTTTGAGTTGAATATTTTCTGTGCCTGTAAATGGGTAAAAAAGTCTTTGTAATGGTTGGTTTATATCTTTGATTAGAAAGCCTTGCAGATCTGTAAAAATCTGACTAAGTTCTTCCATGATTTTAGAAGATAACTTTATGTCAAATAGTGATTGAATTAAAATATTAAACGAAAGTTGGTGAACCAATGGATAAATGTCGATGCTTTCGCCAATTGGAAATTTTAAGAGAAATTCATCAATAGACTTAATGATAATATCATACAATCCTTTCAGTTTTTCCCGATGAAATGCTGGTTGTATTAACCGTCGTTGTTTTAGCCAATAATCGCCATTTGAAAACAGCAGCCCTTTTCCGAAGAATTCAACTGCCCGTTCTGTAGCTAATTCTGATTTATTATAGTTTTTGTGATTTTCTTTTAAGATGTAATGAATAAACTCTGGATTTTGTGTTACAATTAGTTTTCTATTGATACCTAAAGCTGCTGAATAAGTGCCTGAAAAGGCGTCCATACTTTTTGAAATAAACTTTATTGGATTATTTAAAAATTCATTTGATTTTAGGGTCGTTTGAAATAATGAATAACCAACAGGAAGATTATACTTTTTCTTTTTAATATCCATTGTCAAATTTAAATATTGTTACTAAGCCGTTGATATTAATTTCTCACTTTACAAATCGGAGCTTGTCCCAAAGTATGACGCACTATGGTTGTGTTTACATAAGAAGACGCACCATCTTTATTCGTAACAATCACCGCTTGCTGCTGTGCCGGTATTTTAAAAACGGTCAGCCCGGCAACTGCAGCCGATTAGAATTATTGATGATTAAATTTAGTAAAAAATCCCATTATAAAACCTGCGCCTGTAGCCACAAACCGGGCGTGGATGCCCTTTATATTGCTTTTATTCCTGCTTGCCCAACACATCGAAAATTTGTTCATCGAATAAAAAAGCAACGTCTCTTATTAACCAATATGTTAATAAAAGACGTTGCCTTAAAATGCACTTGTGTGCAGCATACTCTACCTGCTATGAGATATTTTTACTTCACTCTTTCAATGGCAACCTGTTCAATTTTACCATTGAATTTATTTGATTTACCTACTTTGTAATTTTTACTCACATTCGTGGCTTCATCCATTCCCACATCTGCTCCTTCGTCTAAACTGAACATATTTGAATTGGTCTTGTCAATTCTGCCCTTGCCGGCTTCTACCCCATCAATCAGGAAGGTACCATTGCCTCCCTTTCCTAATCCACCACCATCATAATCAAATTTAAAAACAATGGTATGTTTACCGGGCGTAAGCGCTTTGGTAGCTTTTACATCGTATTCGGTTTTGCCTACCCAATTGTAAGTAAACATAGGCACACCATTTACCATATACAAGCTGTATCCGCCAAAATGGCCACCCATCGCTACAATTACCCCATTGGCTTTTGCGGGCACTTCCACATTTGCCGTAAAAACGCTGCTGGCATTTTTGATATTAAGGAATGCATTTTCCTGCAATCCACCCATGCCTTCATAGAGAATGAGTTTAGTTCTGTCACCCATGGCATCAGGCCTTCCTGCCTGTGCGGGGTCAAGTCTTTCAACACTTCTATCATCCAAAGGAAATACATGATATTTCACCGCTTCCTTGGCAAACAAGGCTTTCATCTCCGTTACTTTAGCCGGATTTGTTGCGGCGAGATTGGTGCTCATGCTAAAATCTTCATTCACATTATAAAGCTCCCACACATCGTCTTTCAACTTGCGCCTTGGTGTGGTTTCCCAGCCAGCGCGGTGAATGGTACGTGCTACCCATCCATCGTTGTAAATGCCCCGGTTGGCGGCAATTTCAAAGTATTGTGTTTTGTGGGTTTCGGGCGCGGCACCGTTGGTAAACGATGGTACCATGGTTACACCCTGAATCGGTTCCTGCTTCACGCCATTTACGCTTTTGGGTTGCGGCACCATACACAATTCTAAAATGGTAGGGGCAATATCAATTACATGGTGAAACTGGCTGCGGATTTGCCCTTTGTCTTTTATCAGTTTGGGATATTCGATGATAATACCGTTGCGTGTGCCACCAAAATCGCCAGCTATTTGCTTACTCCATGCAAAAGGCGTATTGCCTGCAATGGCCCAGCCTGCGGCAAAGTGCCCGTACGATTCTTTGCCACCAAACTTTGGAATCTGACTTTCCAGTTCTTCTACTGTTTCGGGAATAGAATTGAAATAGGTATTTTCATTCAGCAAACCGTTGGCTGATCCTTCGGCACTCGCACCATTGTCACCAAGGATGTATATGAAAACAGTATTATCCAGTTCGCCAATAGATTCAATATAGTTATGCAATCTGCTGATTTCATCATCGGTATGTTCTGCAAAACCTGCGTACACTTCCATCTGGCGTGCAAATACTTTTTTCTCGGTGGCGCTTAGTTTTGCCCAATCTTTAATGTAGGCATCTTTGGTGGCCAGTTTGGTGCCTTTGGGCACAATGCCCATTTCAATTTGCTTAGCGAGTGTTTTTTCGCGCAGGGCATCCCAGCCTTCATCAAATTTGCCTTTGTATTTATCAATATAGCTTGCCGGTGGCTGATGCGGTGCATGGCAGGCGCCGGGGGCAAAATACATATAGAAAGGCTTATCGGGGGTCATGGCCTGCTGGCTCTTCATCCATTCCACGGCATTATCGGTCATGTCGGTAGTGAAGTGGTAGTTCGGATCTTCCACCGGTACTTCGGCACGTGTGGTACCATTCCATACGCCTGGATAAAACTGATTGGTTTCGCCACCCATAAACCCGTAGAATTTTTCGTAGCCCTGACCGGTAGGCCAGTTCTCAAAAGGACCGGAAGGATGTATTTGCCAGGCCGGCGTTTCGTGGTTTTTACCAAATTGCGCTGTATTAAAACCATTGAGCTTTAAGGTCATGGCTGTTTGAGCAATGCTAAGTGGGCGTATGCCAGTATTGCCAGGATAGGCAGTGGCAATTTCGGTTATACCCGCCATGTTATTGCTATGGTGGTTGCGACCGGTAAGCAATGCTGTACGGGTGGGCGA
This sequence comes from Ferruginibacter sp., assembly GCA_044342365.1. GTDB lineage: Bacteria > Bacteroidota > Bacteroidia > Chitinophagales > Chitinophagaceae > Ferruginibacter. The sequence continues at coordinate 15,259 of JBIIPY010000051.1, forward strand.
GCACAATGCCGTTGTATGAAAGCGATTGTAACGCAACCCGTTTTGTGCCAGTTTTTCGGCAAATGGCATGTTGATAGGACCGCCAAAAGCACTGCTCATACCAAAGCCAAAATCATCTACCAACACCAAAATCACATTGGGTGCTCCCTTTGGCGCATGTACTTCCCATGGTGCAGGGGGTTTAGTGTCCCTTGCATCTTCTTGTGTGTAAGCCGGTATGTTGGGCGGCAAAATGGGTAATACGGTGCGGTCAAATTCTTCCGTTGGCAAAGATTGGACCGTTGCTGTGCTAGCACTTTCTGTGGTGGCTGTTTGCGGATCTCCGCAACCTGTTGCCAGCCAAACGGCTAAGGCCAACAAACTTTTAGCGACAATTTTTGAATGTTTCATTTTTAGTAATTGAATGTTGATAAAAAAAAGGAATTTAAATTAAAAGAAATTTTCTTATTTAGCCCTCATAAATCCTACATCATAGGTTACGCCTTCCACTGCCTGAAAATATTTACCTGCAAGCAGATCCCTTTCGGGCATATAGAAAAGCGTGTAATGGGAACCGGGATAATTTTCGTCCCTGAGTTCCACATAAATGCTGATGGTGCCATTGGAAATGGTCCAGTTTGCCTTGCCAACGTTTATGGGTTTTGGATTCAAATATGCAACCTTCATAGTGCCATCAGAGGCAAAACCAGCAATGTTTAGGTTGTAGGGGGCATCAGTTCTTACCCAACTACCTATTAAGCTATCCTTGTTTACGGCTGGCTTTGGTAGCGGTAGTGTAGGTTCACTAATGGCTCCGTCAGCACTTTCCTTCTCTGTGTTGGTGCTTGCCGTATCCGAAATATTGCACGAAGTAGTGCAGCCAATGAAAACCAGCAACAGGGCTGCGATGAACGTGTTTTTGATGGTATGAATTTGGTTCAATAATTATTTTTTATTATAAGTAAAATATTCATCGTCAAATCTCTGGTTCGTGAAGGCAATATCCAGGATGTGAGTTGCATAAGTGCTTGTTGTTGTGGGGTTGAGTTGCATTGTTACAAGCAACGAAAGCCATCAAAAACAAGCCATTCAAAAGCCATTTTTTTTAGTAGCGTGTTGTTTTATTTTTTGGGTTCTAAAAAAAGATAGACAATTATTTTTATATAAAACGATCATTGTAAGTGATTACAATTCAAACTGTGTTCTGAACTGCCAAAAATCCGACCGTCCACTCTGTCCATCCTTTTTCAATTTACCATTGCCGTAGTTGATGGATACCCTGAAATGCGCATTGGGGTACCAGCTAAATGCCCCTGTCCACCGGTTGAAAAGACCACCTTCAAAATTCCCCTGGTTAAGGTCGGAACTGGTGTACCTGGCACCCAATTCAAAAGCGCCCGATCCCTTGGAACCCTTCTTAAAGCTAAATATCTTTTTGGGTACCAGCTTGCCCAGGTTGCCATTGTTCTTGTTATACTTTCTATTTTCCCCGGTTATAAACCAACTGCCACCGGCCGTAAAATACCGAAAAGTGGTATTATCGGCAATGGGGGATGATACATAATTATTCATAAGCTCGCCTATAAAACTTAAAGAGCCCTTGACTTTTATAAATTCCAACATAATAAGGTTGGAAGCCGATGCATCAAACGACCCTGTATTGATGAATGACGGGGCGGTATTTACTTCGGGTTTAGCTTTATAGCTAAGCTTACCTTTAGTAGCATCAGAATAACGATATCCAAAACCAAGGTGCATTAAATCCGCATCGGAATTATACTGTGGCAAACCAGTGGCCCTGAAGGTAATTTGCGACCCATTGTCGGAAAATGAATTACCTGTTTCCCAATAGTTATTAAATAAGCCGATGGTAAAAGTGGCCCGGTGGTCCATAATGCTATTGGAGTAGCGGATACCAATATTGCGCTGACGTATAAACATGGGTACGCCACTTCCCCGCTCGGTAAAAAAAAGCTGCGTACCCGGGGCAACATATTCATGCCCTACACCTTCCTTTTGTTTTCCAATAGTTATCCATCCACCCTTTTTACCAAAGGGAATTTCAAAATTCCAGTCTATAAAGCCAAAAGTCTTTGAACCCTGCGGTGCGTCCATTCCATTATAGTTGGCGCTGATCATGTACCGCCATGGATGCTTAAAAAACAGCAGGTTACCGGATGCCACAAATCGCTGTCCCCTGAATTCGCCCTTATCATTTACTAAACCTACCTGTTCAATATTGTCATTATCCTGGTTTAATACGTTGTAGTCATACAAAAAGGCAAGTCCAAAGTTTAAATTGAAATGTTTAGCATTAATCTGGTTCCATTTTTTGGCCATAATAGGGTCTGCCGCAAGGGGTGCCTGATCGCGTGGAATAATAGCCGTGTCATTCAGGGATTCAAGAATGTTTTGAGTATGGGCTTGCTGAATGCCGGTGACAAACAGCAGCAGTAAAAAATATTTTCCGTATCGTTTTGTGTGATTCATTTAAATTTTTTTATGTTAAAGCTTCGTTTGAATATGTAGGAAAATACATTTCTGTTTAATTATTATTCCGGCAAGTTTATAAGAGCTTTTGAATGCTGTTATTATTTATTAATCATTATTGCGCCATTGCGACAAATCAGGTTAACACTAAAACAAGCGTTGCCCATTTTTTCTGTATTTCATTTTTTTTATATGATTGGTAAAATTTCAAAAACATATTACTCTTATTACTCTTATCATTTATAAATTTCCTTATTTTTATTTGTTCACATCAAGATCAAATTTTCGTATAGAATCGATAGCTAAACAGGATGAATTCGGGTGCATTTTAGAAAATTATTTGTGTTGAGGCAGCTATTTAATGAGAATTGTTGGAAAAATCTTTAAGAATGATACAAAAAAACAGTAAACACTCCTTTCCACACGCCCCGTTATGTAGCAAAATCATAAACAGCCCGCCTCCAGTTATCAAAGAATCCTGAATGATTGGTTACTTCGGGAATAGTGTAAACAACCAGGTGTCGGTTTCCTTTACTTTGATACACTGCCCCAGTTCGTAGCACACGAAACGGAAAGCTTCATATTGTTTCGTTGCCACGAACCAAGGCAGTTGGGTGTTTGACGCTTAATTTTTTAGCTCAACAGGCACAGCCGGCGGTATCGATTTGCACACTTCTTTGCCCGAAGCGTCTTTCACAAACAATTCTACCCGGCGATTATATTTTCTGCCTGAATCATCATCAGTATTTGTAGCAATAGGGCCTGTTTCGCTAAAAGCGCCGGTTTTAATTCTTGAGGCATCAATACCGGCAGCTACTAATACCCCTTTTGCAGCGTTTGCTCGGTTTTTCGATAAATTTTCGTTGTAGGCATCACTACCTTTGGCATCGGTAAAGGCTTTTAAGTCGGCAGTGTAAGTGGCATTGTTTTTCAATACCATTACAAGGTTTTGCAACTCAGTATTGGCTTCGGCAGTAATGTCATATTTGTCAAAATCAAACAGAATCCAATGCAAATTACAATCGGCACTAGCCACCACGGGTGCTACTGGTTCTACTGCTTTTTGTGTATCGGCTACAACTGGGGTTACCGTTTCTACTACAGCTACAGGTTCAGCCGGTGTTCTGTTGCATGAGCGCCACATGAAAAACAATGGAATAAGCAACAATGGCAACAACCATTTCCAATTAAATCCGCCTACCGCAGCAGGTATTGCTGCCTCAACTACTGGCGCTGCTTTTGCAACAGGTGGTGGTGCTGCCAATACGATTTTTTTAGGGCAACTGCGGCCAATTTCACGGCCGGTATTGTCCTTCAAAATTTTAATTTCATAGCCCGCTCTTTCTATTCTGGTGTAATTGGAATTACTGTTTACAAATTCAATTACGCCCGCCAATTCCGAATCTCTTTCTGCTAAAGTTCTGAAGCCTTCACTTCTCAGTTTTACACTGCCATCGGTATTGTACACCACAAAGTAATATTGAGCATTAGTATGAGTAAAAAAGGCGATGTTGTTTTTAAAATCTGTAACATGATGGCCCTGATACGCCTCACACAACAGATAGTCGTCCTCCCGATCTGTATTAATGGCTTTTTTAATCACTTCTGCCACTACAGGTGCTGCTGCAGCAACCACAATTGGTGCCGCCGATTCTACAATTATTGGCTTTGCTTCTACAATTGGTTCAACCGGTTCTGGTTTTATGAGTGCCCACAACTCAGCCTCCGATTTTTTTGGGC
>JBIIPY010000047.1:0-20107 GCA_044342365.1 Ferruginibacter sp.
TATAAATCTTACAGTGGTAAATGCCGATGGTATCAAACAAATAGTACAATGAGGCGATAGCCGATATTGGACTATATTGTTTGTCCAATCGGTATAAATATGATTGCTGTGTGGCCCTGTCTGTTTCAATAGAATACATCTTTGCTGAAATAGCGAAAGACGCTATATATACTTTTATTAGATGATGGAAGTTTTTAAACGGCCCTCTTGATACCCTTTCCACATAAGCTGAACAGAAAATTATGGTTTGATAAAAACATCGATGATTTTTAAAGGTTTACCTCAAATTTTTCAGACAACAAATTCAAATCCTTCACCACTGGCTCTAACAATACAAATCCTTCTTTGTAGCGGATGGCTTCCATCGCCCTCTCAGGTTCTCCTGGAATTACAACAGATTTTTCGCCTTCTACGGTTTCAGAACTGCGAAACCGCTGTATCCATTGATCCATGTGCTGTTTAAATTCGGCAGCCGGCCGGAAGGCATCTATGCGCATGGCCCCAAAAAAATGGCCGATTCCTTTACCCGGCATATTTTCCGGCATCGGAATATAGGCAGGAAAAGGCGGTACCCAAGGCCCATAATTGGCCCCGCTGAGGATGGCAGAGAAAATATCTACAATGCTGCCCAGCATATAACCTTTGTGGCTGCCATGTTCCCTATCGCCACCCAATGGTAACAAAGCACCACCCTGTTTTAATTCATTGGCATTAGTGCTGCTTCCCCCGGTTTTGGTTTGCACCCATCCCTCAGGCGTAGGCTCATTTTTTCTTTGTAAAATTTCCAATTTACCATTGGCTGCGGTGGTAGTCGCAAAATCTGCCACAAAAGGCGGTTCCACTCCAGCTGGAATGGCCACAGCAATTGGGTTGGTTCCCAATAATTTTTCTACACCAAAAGTGGGTGCTACCAATGCGGAGGCGTTCGTCATGGCAATGCCGATCATATCGTTCGGCAACGCCATCATAGCATGATAACCAGCAATACCAAAATGATTGCTGTTTTGCACACTCACCCAACCGGTACCAACTTGTTTGGCTTTGTTGATGGCCACTTGCATGGCAGCAGGTGCCACCACCAATCCCAATCCTGCATCGCCGTCAACCACCGCTGTGCTGGGCGTTTCATGTGTAATGTGAATGTTGGGTGTTGCATTCACCCTGCCCGCTTCCCACAAACGAACATACCCGCTGAGACGGGCAATGCCATGACTATCAACCCCTCTTAAATCGGCACTCAACAACACCTTCGTGGCTATAGCTGCGTCGGTTTCACTGCATCCAATCTTCAAAAATATATTGTTCGAAAATTCATAAAGTATTTCGTAACTAAAATGCTGATTCATAAAGCGAAGATAACATCAAACACAGAGAACAGAAAAGCAGCCTTTATTGAAAGGTTGGGGAGTTCAAAGGTTTCCCTAAATTTGCATCCCGCTGAAGAATAAAAAAACATACAAAATTGTTGATGTTATTTTAACCGACAGCAAAACGAATTTAAAACACATCAGAAATGGGAAGGATATTTGAAGTACGTAAAGGAGCCATGTTTGCCCGCTGGGATAAAATGGCCAAAGATTTTACCAGGATTGGTAAGGAGATCGCTATTGCCGTGAAAGCAGCTGGCCCCGATCCTGATAACAACCCAGCCCTCCGACGTTGTTACCTGAATGCCAAGGCTTGTAACATGCCCAAAGACCGTGTGGAGGCCGCCATTAAAAGGGCTATGGGAAAAGACACTAGCAATTACGAAGAAATTACGTATGAAGGATATGCTCCACATGGTGTGGCCGTGATGGTAGAAACTGCTACCGACAATCCTACCCGTACCGTTGCCAATGTTCGCATGCATTTTACCAAAGGACAGGGATCTTTGGGTACCAGTGGATCTGTTGCATTTACGTTTAACCATATGGGTGAGTTTAAAATAAAAAACACCGGACAGCAACTCGAAGACCTAGAGTTAGAGCTCATAGATTATGGGTTGGAAGAAATTGGAGAAAACAGCGAAGGGCATATCATCATCCGCACTGCCTTTAACGAGTTTGGTCATATGAACAAAGCGCTGGAAGAAAAAGGCATTGAAGTAATTACCGCAGAACTTACCCGCATTCCTACCAACACCGTAGAATTGGGAGAAGAAGAAGCCAACGATGTATTGAAAATGGTAGACAAACTGGAGCAAGATGAAGACGTGCAGAAAGTTTACCACAACCTAAAATAACCAAAAAGGCCTGTTCAAATGAACAGGCCTTTTTTTGAATGTGGTACTTCCTTAGTCTAAACGGAAAGACACTTTGCATACCACACCATAGGTGGTTACTTTGCCATCTTTTACATGGGCTTTGATATCTTTCACATACACTGAATCTATGTTACGAACTGTTTTGGATGCTTCCGCTACAGCTTGTTCAATGGCATCTTCAATGCCTTTTTCTGATGATGAAATCAGCTCAATTACTTTAACTACGCTCATGACAATCAATTTAAAGGTTAAAAATTATTTTTGAGCGATAAGATACAAATAAAAGCTGGCTCTTTCAAAATATTTATACAAACACTTACTCTGACATCATCTCCTTCACCACCCTCACAACGTCTTCCGTATTTGGTTTTGCAAAATAATCGCCATCGCTACCATAACCCGGACGGTGCGCTTTTGCCGTTAAAGTACGAGGTGTAGCATCCAAGTATTTGTAGCCTGCTTGTTCTTCCATCACTTTGTTGTACATGTAAGAAGCGGCACCACCCGGAACATCCTCATCCACAAACAAAATCCGGCTGGTTTTTTTGAGCGATGCTACAATGCTGTGGTGAATATCGAAAGGCAACAAGGTCTGCACATCTATTACCTCGCATGCAATACCCTGCTTACCCAAGAACTGAGCAGCCTCCTGAACGATGCGGAGTGTAGAGCCATAACTTACAATACTGATATCATCCCCTTCGGTTATTATTTCAGGAATTCCCAACGGCACAGAATAGGCCAGCAAGTTGGAAGGTAATCTTTCTTTTAAACGATACCCGTTCAAACATTCAATGACCAGGGCGGGGTCGTTGGCTTGCAATAAGGTATTGTACATGCCTACCGCTTGCGTCATGTTACGTGGCACACAAACATACATCCCCCTCAGCGCATGAATAATCATGCCCATCGGAGAACCACTGTGCCAAATACCTTCAAGCCTGTGCCCTCTGGTACGAACGATTAATGGAACAGATTGCTGACCTGCTGTTCTAAAATGCGTAGTTGAAACATCGTCGCTCAGGGGTTGCAATCCATACAACAAATAATCGAGGTATTGTATTTCTGCAATGGGTCTCAATCCTCGTAAAGCCATACCAATAGCTTGCCCGATGATGGTGAGTTCCCGAATACCCGTATCAAAAATACGCTGGTCGCCATGTTTTTCCTGTAACCCACTAAACCCTTGGTTTACGTCGCCGATGAAACCCAAATCTTCTCCAAAAGCAGCTACCTTCGGATTACTGGCAAACAACTGATCAAAATATTGATTCAGCACTTCAAAACCATTTACAGTGGGCGTTTCTGCGTTGTAGTAAACCGGAATACTGGGAACTTTTAAGGCAGACTTTGGACCTTCATTGTACAGATAACTGTCGTACAATTTTTCACTGTCTGCCTTAAAAGTTGCATAAAAATTTTCTACTGCAGGTGCAGCGCCTGCAGCAATGGTTTGCAAAGCATTGAACATTGTTTTTAAGATCTCCCTTCTCAGTGGTTCTCTTAAAGCAACCAGTTCTTTGCTGAAGCTGGCCAAGCCTGGATGTTGTTCAACCGCATCATTCAAAATAGTGATGGCCTCTTCTACTTTGTCTTTAATAGGCTGCATGTATTTTTCCCAGGCCTTTTGTTTGCCTTCTCTCACATCCTGTACAGCTTTTTGTTCGATAGCATTGAGTTCTTCCTCTTCTGCCAAATTATTTTCGAGCAACCACTCGCGCATTTGCTTTAAGCAATCCCATTCTTTTTCCCATGCTAACCTTTCGGTGGTTTTATAACGTTCATGGCTACCCGAAGTAGAGTGACCTTGTGGCTGTGTAATTTCTTCCACATGAAACAAAGCAGGTATGTGAGTATCCCTTATTTTTTGAATAGCGGGCTCCAGCACTTCAATCATACCGGCATAATCCCAGCCTTTTAATTTGTATATGTCTATTCCGTTTGAGTTGCCTTCTTGTTGCATTCCTGCCAGGGCATCTGAAATAGACCCCTTAGTGGTTTGGAATTTTTTTGGAACAGAAATACCGTATCCATCATCCCAAACAAATGCAGCCAATGGAACCTGCAAAACACCCGCGGCATTGATAGATTCCCAAAAATGACCTTCACTGGTAGAGGCATCACCAATAGTAGTAAAACAAATCTCATTGCCATTGTTGCTTAGCTCAGGGAATGCAGCCAGTTCGGGCACGTTCCTAAATAGTTTGGAAGCAAAAGCCAATCCAAGACCTCTAGGCATTTGCCCTGCTGTTGGGGCAATATCGCTGGAAACATTTTTAAGCTCGCTCAATGGCAGCCAATTTCCGTCTGTATCTACCATTTTTGTAGCAAAATGGTTGTTCATTTGTCTGCCGCCACTAAAAGGTTCATTGTTGACATCCGGATCTGCATACAGTTGTGCAAAAAATTGCTCTACAGAGGCCAGTCCGCTGGCAAACATAAAAGTTTGATCCCTGTAGTACCCCGACCTGAAATCGCCTGGTTTAAAAAATTTGGACATGGCCAACTGAGCCACTTCTTTGCCATCGCCAAAAATACCAAATTTGGCCTTGCCTGTAAGTACCTCTTTTCTACCCAATAAACTCGTTTCCCTACTTTCGCAGGCAATCTTATAATCTCTCAATACCTCCTTGCGGAAGGTATCAAAACTCAACTTTTCAGCCAATGCCGCTTCTGTATTCTCTAATATTTCCATATAGCAAATGTTAGCGCAAAAGTATTGAATTTGTGCCTCTTTGTTAAAAAATGAGAAATCAGGTAACAATTTAGTATCTATTTCGAACGTTTTATTATCTTTGAAACTGAATTCTAAACCTAAAAAAATGAAAAAAATTATTCTTTCCTGCACATTTGTTTGTTGCTCATTCTTTATGTATGCACAGAATGATGGTCACAATCACCCAACACCTGCTTCAGAAAATGCTAAAACCACCCCTGTTACTGAAGCTTTGTTAGTAAAGTCATCAGAACATGATTTTGGAAAAATTGCACAAGGCAAACCAGTTACCTATGTATTTGAAGTAACCAATGCGGGTAAAACAGCTTTTAAAATTGAAAATGTTCAAGCATCTTGTGGTTGCACAACTCCTGAGTGGGAAAAAGATAAAGCCATTGAACCAGGAACAAATTCTAAAATTAATGTAGGATACAACGCAGCAGCTGAAGGTCCTTTCAATAAAACCATTACCGTTACTTACAATGGTGGGCAAACAAAAGTATTAACCATTAAAGGAGAAGTTTTTAAAACTCCAGCGGCTAGTGCTCCAAGCAATGCTGCCACTAAAGACTTTTAATCACCCTTATAAACTCAAACAATTATGAAAAAAATCATCTTTACATTAGCTGCATTTGTGGTTACCTCTGTTGCCATTGCGCAGAAAAAAGTAGACGAAGTAGTGAAGTTCACTGCAGAAACCATCGACCTTGGTAAACTGAAAGTTGGCAATCCAAGCACCGCTACATTTGAAGTAACCAATTTGGGCATCGAGCCGTTGATCATAGAAACAGCCAACCCTACCTGCGGTTGCACCATAGGTGATTATACAAAGTCTCCCATCATGAATGGGAAACAAGGCAAAATAACTGCTACTTACAATGCGGCAGCGGTTGGGCCATTCACCAAAACCATGACGGTAAAATTTGCCGGAATTGATGAAGTAAAAAACATTACCATCACTGGTGAAGTTGTAAGCGAAGAAGCTTATTCTAAATTAACACCTGCTGTTATTAAAGCCCCTATTGCAAACAACGGACAAAAGGTAAAAGCAAAAACAACAAATTAAGCTACACAGAAATAATTATGAAAAAACTCCGGACTTTACCGGAGTTTTTTTGTTTAAATCATCCCAATATGTTTGTAGACGCTATCGAAAAAACAGCCGGATATACTCGGGCCGTGCACAGTATCATCAGGAGTTACGGTGGTAAACAAATTATTCCAAGTGCTGCCACTTTGTTTTTTGTAAATGAAGAGGGCTGTGCTGTTACCTGCAAACATGTAGCAGAAATGTTATTGTCTGCAGATAGGGTCAATCAACAATATGCCGCTTTTAAAAAAGAGCGGGAAACGATAAAGAACGATCCAAGATTCAAACAACTATTGAAGGGCCTCGAACTAAAATACCAATTGAAGCCAAATGCTCCCATCCAAATAAAAAATAATTTTGTAGACTGCGTAGATACCATGTCGGGTTTTGAAGTAACGTTGCACCCAACCCTTGATCTGGCTATTGTTCGTTTTAACGGCTATCAGCAATTGCATTATAAAGGATATGCACCTTTTATAAAAGAAGAACGATTGATTCAGCAGGGTAAATTTTTATGCCGCATTGGATTTCCGTTTCCTGAGTTTACCAACTTCCAATTTAATGAAGCAATAGATGACATAGAGTGGAACAACGCTGGTGTAAATGTATCGCCCAGGTTTCCGATAGAAGGAATGGTTACCCGGTTCTTGGCAGATCCAACTCACCAGTTATATGGTATAGAAATGAGTACAGCAGGATTGCGTGGACAAAGCGGTGGACCCTTGTTTGATAGCAACGGATTGGTGTATGGCATGCAGTTCAGCACCAAACACCTTCATTTAGGGTTTGATATTGTAGACAAAGAACTGATGGTAGATGGATCAGTTAAAAAAGTGAGCGACTACTCCTTTATTCATTTGGGCCAGTGCATTCATGTAAATGTGATCAAAGCTTTTTTACAACAACATGGCATTAAGTACCATGAAGTTTAAACAAAATAGCAGCTATTATAAAGTCAATACTTCTAAAACATTTACCCATATTACAAGGATGGTTATTCGACATCAGTAATTATCTTTGCGGCATGTTAAAAATCAGCCAACGTGGGCATGAAATGCCTGCCTCTCCTATACGTAAATTGGTTCCATATGCAGAAGCCGCCAAAAAAAAAGGCATCAAAGTATATCACTTAAATATTGGCCAGCCCGATATTGAAACACCCCAACTTTGCCTCGATGCTGTTAAAAATGCCGATTTCAAAGTACTGGAATACAGCCACAGTGCAGGCAATGAAAGTTACCGTAAAAAATTGGTGGGTTATTATGCAGGCAATGGTATTGATATTACACCCAATGAAATCATCATTACAACTGGTGGAAGCGAAGCCATCTTATTTGGATTCATGGCATGCCTGGATGCGGGTGACGAAGTAATTATTCCCGAACCTTTTTATGCCAACTACAATGGTTTTGCCATACAGGCAGATGTGGTGGTGAAACCCATCAGCAGCAGTATTGAAACAGGTTTTGCATTACCGCCCATCGAAGATTTTGAAAAAGCCATCACCAACAAAACAAAGGCCATTGTGGTGTGCAACCCCAACAACCCTACAGGATATTTATACAGCGAAGCTGAAATGGAAACACTGAAAAATATCGTACTCAAACACAATCTCTACCTTTTTGCTGATGAGGCCTATCGGGAGTTTTGTTATGAAGGTTCCCATACCAGTGCCATGCACTTGAAGGGTGCCGAAGAGCATGTAGTATTGATGGACACCATTAGCAAAAGATACAGTGCCTGCGGCGGTAGAATTGGTGCACTGGTCACCAAAAACAAAGCTGTGTTAGACGCAGCTATGAAATTTGCACAAGCAAGATTAAGTCCTCCATTTTACGCCCAAATATTGGGAGAAGCGGCCATTGATTTACCCGACAATTATTTTGATGATACCAAGGCTGAATACAAACTTCGCAGAGATACCATCGTGAAAAGATTGAATGCCATGCCAGGTGTTTTTTGCCCGAACCCAGGTGGTGCATTTTATGCAATGGCAAGATTGCCCATCAACGACAGTGATGAATTTTGTCAGTGGCTGTTAGAATCTTTTAGCCATGAGGGCAAAACTTTGATGCTGGCACCTGCTACCGGTTTTTATAGCACTCCAGGATTTGGCAAAAATGAAGTAAGACTAGCTTACGTACTAAATGTAAATGCCATTCATGAAGCCATGGATTGTTTGGAAAAAGCACTGCAGGAATATCCAGGCAAAACTGTTTAATTGTATCATCATACAAATGTATCATGACGGCAAATGAAGTAAAAATCAGTCTGGTTATATGTACGTATAACCGTTGCCGTTACTTACCGGAGGCACTAGAAAGTGTGCGCCGGCAATTACTAGCTGCTCCTTTGTTTGAACTCATCATTGTAGACAACAATAGCACAGATGATACCGCCGTTATCAGCCAAACATTTATTGATGCCAACCCCACGCTAAATGTGCGGTATTGTTTTGAAGCCAACAAAGGATTGTCGCATGCCCGCAATCGGGGTATTGCAGAAGCAAGATCCTGTATAGTAAATTATGTGGATGATGATGCCATTTTGGATGTTTATTATCTGCAACAGATGCTACATTTTTTTGAAACGCACCCTACGGCTGCCGGAGCAGGAGGAAAAGTAATTCCCAAATATGAAGATGGAAAAGAACCTGTGTGGATGAACAAATACCTGAATGGCTTTGTAGGAAAAGTAGACCACGGAAACAACATCCTTTTGTTTTCTGGTGATATGAAGTATCCAGTTGGGTGCAATATGGCATGGAGAAAAGAATTGCTAGAAAAATGTGGAGGCTTTAATACAAATTTGCAATTTAGAAGTGATGACAAATACATTTACCATCAAGTGATAAAAATAAATTCAGCAGTATTTTATGTGCCGGCTGCTTGGTTGTATCATTACATAGATGCCCACCGCTTGGAATTAAACAATTTCAAAAAGTTATTTTTAAAAACTGGTAATGAAGAAAAAATTAGAGTTCAATCGGAAGGTGGAAGTGTAGCGGTAATAAAAAAAGGAATAGAGTTTTTGTTTAAAACAGGGGCAGCATTGGGACTGTTTGTGATGTTTACATTAAAAGGTCAGCATATCAAAGGCAAATATGTGTTGATCTCCCAATATTGTACCTTAAAAGGATTCTTACAAAAAGAGGTGTTCGTAAGATGAGTCTCATTTTATGTTACTTCTATTAAAATAAAAGAGGATGTTTCTTTGCAGAAACATCCTCTTTTTTATGATAAAGATCTTGGTTATTGTTTTACAACCGTGGTAACAAACTGTTGTTTACCAGCAATTACTTTGAGGTAGTAAACACCTTTCGCCAAATTGCTTCTAACATTCATTCTTTGTCTGATCAAATTAGGCATCAGTATTTGTTGGGTTATTAATCTACCATTGGCATCCAGCAACTGCATCATGCTAGAAGGAGCAAAAGCCGTGCTCAGTTGTATATCGATGAAAGTATTGAATGGATTATTCAACACTTTGATATCGTTGCCGATATTGGCTTTCAATAAAACAATGTTACTGAGTTTGAAAGCACCATCTACATCTATTTGTTTCAATCGATAATAATTCAGCGGTTGAGCTAATTCAGGATCGTTGAATTCATAAGATCCAGCACCGCTGCTGTTGGTGGCAGAAGGAATGAAGCCAATGGTTTTAAAATCGGTGCCGTTGTACGAGCGTTGCAATTCAAAGCCTTTGTTGTTTGATTCATTTTCTGTTCTCCATTGCAGTCTTGAATTTTTATTTACAAGCGCACCATCAAATGAAATAAGGTTTACTGGCAATGCTGCTCCTGCCTGTCCTCTCCACATACCCAAACCATGGGTACCGATGGCAAATATGTTATCTGATGGTCGTAATGCCAAGCTTACCACCGGAGCATATCCGATGTCGTTGATGGCTTCCTGCGTCCATGCAATGGTACCGCTCATACTAGCTGTTTTGTAAAGACCAATAGAGGTTCCAACATAATACTCTGTAGTAGCGTCGTTTTGAACAATCATACATGAACGAACCGATGGTGCTGTTAAGTTGCCTTCTGCGTTTATCCAAGTGGGAGATGCATCTCCAGCGTTGTTGGTGTACCAAATATTAACAACACCGTAGTTAGAGTAAACCGCCATTAATTCGTTGTGGTTGGTGGGGTTAGATGATAACCCAATTACCGTTGCGCCTGAAGTGAAGCTTGGTGGAGTAATATTATCAGGTATTTCAGAAGTTGCAGCATTCCTCGGATCAGTCATGCGATAAATTCTTCCTGTGGAGGTTCCAAGGTACAATCTGCTGGATGCTGTGTAGGCACCTCTTGTGGTAGCCATCGATCTTATTTCGCCATTATAGCTAAAATCCATCAAAGACCAGCTAGAGCTGGAAGCGGTGGTGGCATCGGTGAGTCTTTGAATTCTATAAGCACCGTTCGATAAAAGCTGACAGCTGTAATAAAGATTTTCGGTGTTATCTGGATCTAAATGAAAATAAGTAACAAACTGAGAGCGATAAACAGAGTTTAGCCCAGATGGGGTAAGGATTGCATTAACAAAACCGTTTCCAAGATCGTTGTCTCTCCGATACATTTGACCAGATTGGAAACCACAAAACTGCGTATAAGGTACGTCCCCACTTGCGAGTCCTACTGCCACACCATCGCCGCCTAAATATTCTGAAAAAGATGTTCCACCACCCAGCACACCGGTAGTACCATTGTCTTGTGCACCCCCAATAAAATCATTCACTCCAGTTTCGGGTTTGATGGCTACATGATAATATTGGTAAGTAATTAGGTTGTTGTTTAAGGAAACCCATGAAGGATTGGTTTGAGAAATATCTGCTACGTGAACACCACCGTCACTTCCACTGAATAGTAAATTGTTGTCTGCAGGTCCAAATTTCAAAGTATGTACGTCGGGGTGATGATTGCTGTATTTTGCATAACCACCAGCACTTGCGTATCCGCCAATTCTTATCCAGTTTAGCCCACCATCTGTTGATCTGTATGCATTCGTACCACCTACAAAAATGGTATTTGGGTCATTGGGTTTTACGGCAATTTCTAAATCGTAACCACCTTGTACAGCAAAGGGGTCGTTCCCATTAGAACAGCCTGGTTCATTGGGCAATGTGGTCGAAAGATCTTGCCAAAAGCTGAATGAATTATCGTATTTAAAAAGCTTTGCCTCTGCTGCTGCTGTACCCGTACAGCTAGAGGTAAAATTATTGTGATACAAAGCGTACACGATATTTTCGTTGCTAGGTGCAAACGCCAGTACGATTCTTCTGTAGGTATTAAATGTATTCCACTCTGGTGGCGATCCAGCAGCACCTGTTCCAGATAGATGTGTCCAGGTTGTACCATCCAAGGAGGTCCACACACCATCTAAAGAGGTACCAACGTTACCAGACAAACCAGCATATAATCTACCTGAAGGAGTTACGATGATGTCTCCCACCATAGAACTACTGCAACTTCCTGTGCCCAATACTACATTCCATGAGGCACCACCGTCGGTTGAACGCATGATTTGACCTATGTTTGCGGCATATACATCCCCTGTTGTCGGATGCACTACTATCTCACTTATGATATCAGAGCATCTATCAAAACTGTACAAGGAACCAGTGTTTGAAGTGGGTAGTCTAGCCCAACTTAGACCATTGTCAATAGATTTGTAAATACCATTCCCCAAATAAAAAGCACCTGCTTCACTCGCACTATTTCCCAAGGCTTCCCCACCTGCATAATACCAGATATTTCTAAACCCTACCCTAGGATCCTGGGCAATGGCAGTTACTGAAAATCTTTCTGATGCTGGACTTTGCCTAGTCCAATTGGCACCCCCGTTGGTAGTTCTGAACAATGCACCACTGACGCTTCCGGCCAGCATCGTATTTCCTGTTGGATCATTTAAATCAAATACAACACTTCTTACTCTTCCTCCCAAATTTGTTGGACCTTGTAATACATAACTGGTAGCAGCAGTACCGCTTTGAGGACCGTCTAATAACTGCTTTTTTACAATCAGTTCTGCTTGTTTTAATTCCAGCTCGTGAGCATTGGCAGGAATAACACCAGTAGAGGGGTTTTTAAGTAGATTAAATTCGTCGAGTACTGCTTTATCAAAGTCGGATGCCTTGCCGTTTTTTATTCTAGTTGGCTTCTCTGAAACATCGTTCGGCAGAAGTGCCGCATTGTTTCTAACAACGACAAAGGCAGCTGTTAGCACCGTTAAAGAGAAAAGTGCCTTCAATAAGCTTATGCTCATAATGATTGGTTTGGTATGATCGTATTATTGATGAAAATAAAGATACCTCCATTTTTTTATTATACCTATAAAAAAAAGTGCAGTTCCCTGCACTTTTTAGCTCCTTCAACACTCCCTTTCCGTTAGTTTAAAAAATTGAACAAATCATCCTTGCTTCTTCTCACTTTAGCCATAGATGCAAGGGCATCATCAGCACTTCTTTTTCCCAACACTAGCAAAACTGTAGATTTTAATCCATGTTGATCTAGACCCAAAATTTCATCTACCTGCTGTGCATTAAATCCTTCCATAGGGGTGGCATCCACTTTTTGTTCTGCAGCTGCTACCATTGCAGTACCAAGTGCTATATAAACTTGTTTTGCAGCCCAGATTTGCTTTTGTTCTACTGATAAATTTTTAACCGCTCCTAAAATCATCGCTTTAAAACCGGCTAAACTTTCTAAAGAAACAACCCGCTGTTCGGCCATGTCTTGCATATACGCATCTACATGAGCTTCTGTAACATCGTTCCATACACAAAACACCAGCAATTGGGAGCTTTGGCTAATTTGTGGTTGGTTATAGGCTGCGGGAGCCAACTTGTTCTTCAACTCGGCATCGCTTATTACCTGTACAGTAAAAGGTTGCAAGCCATAAGAAGATGCAGATAAACGAATTGCTTCTAAAATATAATCGAGCGTAGCCTCATCTATTTGCGCTCCATTCATGGCCTTGCTGGCATAACGCCATTGTAAACTTTCTATAACACTCATGGTAGTTTTTTTATAATTTTAATGAAAGATTGCAAAAGTAAGGAAAAAATATTATATTAATGTTTAAACATTGATAATTTAATAAATGAATTTTTAAACACTTATTTTCTACCGATGATTCGACAGATTTGCTTGCTTATTTTTAAGTTAACTGGCTGGAAAGCCAATAAAGATATTCCTCCTCAAACCAACAAGTGCATCATAATTGCGGCACCCCATACCAGCAACTGGGATTTTTGGTATTGCATGGCTACCTTCTCCATTTATAGGCTCCCTATTCGATTTACTCTAAAAAAAGAGTGGATGAAATTCCCTTTTAATTTAATCATGAAACCATTGGGTGGCATTGCCATCGATCGTAGCCCACGAGGACCAGAAAATATTCGTCCAAGTTTTGTAGAAGCCATGACCAACCTATTTAATGAAAATGAAAAACTCATCATCGTTTTCACACCAGAAGGAACGAGAAGTAGAAATGACGAATGGAAAACAGGATTTTATCATGTTGCAAAAGCTGCCAATGTACCCATTTGTTTAGGTTATGTAGATTATGGTAAAAAACTAACTGGTATCACTCACCCTTTTATGACCAGCGGTTATGAACAGGACATGAAAAAAATGATGGATTTTTATCAAACCATAGAAGCAAAGTTTCCAGAGAAATTTGCCATTGATAAATCTGTAGCAGAATAACCTACACCCAGCATTAATCAACCACAACTTTTTGTGCAACCACATCTGATCCTTTAAAAAGATAGCGCCCCAACAATAAACAAACCACCAGTATTACAACGCTTCCGTATCCCAGTAAAGGATAATGAAGAATTTTGCCGTCGGCATCTTTGTCTACAATATAACCTGCCATCAGTGAAGCCAAGCCAGATCCAAATTGTTGAATGCTGCTGTTGAAACTCATAAAACTACCCTTGTGCCTGGTTGCTACAACGTTGCTCAACATGGCCTGTGCAGTAACACCTCGTCCGGTTGCAAAAGCAAACCAAATAGCAAACAATGTTAACAATAAAAATATGGGCACGGCGGGTAAATTGGTGATAATGATCACCAGCGGTAAACTTAGAAAAATACAAATGTTGAAAATTTTGTATTTGCCCAAACGATCGCTTAGCCTACCCAACACATTGGCAGAAATAAATGCAGCAATACCGCCTGCTAAATAAATCAACGGCGTTTCTTGTTTGCTGTATCCATTGTTAAACTCCATGTATGGATTGATGAAAGGGATGATCAAAAAATGGCCCATCAAGATGAGTCCGCTAAACAGCAAGGCCAGCATCAATTTTCTTTCTTTGGTTATTACATTCAGTGCTTCAAAAGGTGATTCCTTTGCTGCACGATTCAATAAATGACCATCCATTTTGGGAATAAAGCGCATTAATAATGGCAGCAGTATAAAGCCGAGTACGGCCACCAAAATAAAGGGAGCATGCCAGCTAATGATATTGGCTAGGTACAATGAAAAAGGTACGCCAAATGTGCTGGCAATAGCAAAAGCACTCATCACAGTACCCATTGCCTTCCCTCGTTGGTTGTAAGGAAAAATATCAGATACAATAGACAATACTTGTGCGCCAATAAGTCCGCCAAACAACCCTGCTACAATCCTAGCAATCAACAATAAAGCAAAGGAAGGGGCTATACCGCAGGCAAGCGTTCCAACCAAAAATCCGCTGTAACCGAACAACAATACTTTTTTTCTATCAAAGTGGTCAACAAAAAAAGCCGCCCCAAAGCCCGATGCTGCGGCACTAAACGTGTAAGCACTCACTAAAAAACTAAATTGCTTCGTGCTGATATTAAAATAGGGCATCAGGTAATTCCCCAATGGCATCATGATCATGAAGTCTAAAATATGGGTGAAGTTTACGGCTGCCAGCAAGAGCAAAACAATCCATTCGTGTTTTTTCATTTAGATATTTGAAGTGCAAAGTTAAAGAGATCGTATAGGCGTAACTATTAATTTATTGAAAACGAAAATGCATCTATCAGTTATTGTCTGATAGATGCATTGAAAAGGTTCATTTATATAAAAATAGTTGCCTCATTTTATAACAGTGGCGTTATTTCCCACCCGGCTCACAATGTTCCTTCAAAAATTTGGTGTACAAAGTGCTTAGGTGTTGTTGGGTTCCTGCACCTTCACTTATACTATGGGTCCTGTTGGGATAAGCCATGAATTGAAATTGTTTGTTGTTTTTCACCAATTCATTAATCAATACTTCTGCATTGCTGTAATGCACATTGTCGTCTCCTGTTCCATGTATATATAGCAGGTTTCCTTTTAAACCCTTCACATAACTCAATGGAGAACCATTCACAAAATCTGCCATGTTTTCCTGTGGCAGCCCCATGTATCTTTCCTGGTAAATATTGTCGTAGAACAATTGGTTGGCAACAGCTGCAATGGAGATCCCTGTTTGAAACATTTCGGGATAACGGAATAACAAATTAAGGGTAGATGAACCGCCTCCGCTCCATCCCCAAACTGCTACTCTTGATTTATCCAAATATGGAAGATCCAAAAGTTTTTTAGCGCCATTCGCCATGTCTTTGATATTGATATCCCCTATTTTTCTATAAATGGCTTTACGCCAGCCAGATCCTTTTAAAGATGGTGTGCCCCTGTTGTCTAAAGCAATCTGTACGTAACCATCTTTGGCCATATTACCGGCGTACAAAAAGTTAGTGTGATTGCCGTAGCTGTCATCTATTGTAGTAGCAGCGGGTTCACCGTACACATAAAACACCACTGGGTATTTTTTATTGGGATCAAAACCTGCTGGTTTGTTGATCCATGCATCCAATACGATGTTGTCTTCAGTAATTACCTGTACATACTCCACATTGATAGATGCATCTGTTTTTAAATTAGCAGCAATACTTTTAGCAGGGTTCAACGCTTTGTGATCGGGTAAACTAATAAATTCTGAAACGGGATAAGTATTGTGATTGCTAAAGCTGTGACTTGCTAGTTTTGCATTGGGAGAAACCATATACTGGTGTGTTCCTTTTAATGCTGCAGGCGACACCAACTCTGGTTCATCTTTCGGATTGTTGATGCGCACCCTGTATAGATAACGCTGCGTAGCATTGTTAGGAGATGCATCAAAATACACATAATTGCCTAGCTCATCAATGGCCAATATCTTGCCAATGTCGTAATTGCCTTTGGTAATTAGACTCACTGTTTTTCCATCCCTGCTGATTTTATAAATATGTCTCCAACCGTCTTTTTCGCTTACCCACAAAAACTCTTGCCCTTTGTTGATCCAATTCCATCCCACTGGATTATCGGTGTTCAAATCAACCCAGGCATCGTCATTTTCTGCCCAAAAAGTAGTGCTACTGCCGTCTGTTGTTTTACAATAAATCAGTTTACTTTCCTGTTGTTTGCGATCAAGCTGTTGAACAATCAATTCGTTGTTTCCACTCCATTCCATCCTTGTTAAATAATGCTGTGCTGGATTGCCATCGATGTTCATCCAACGAATAAATCCACCATTCAAATTTACCACGCCAATTCTTGCGGGGGAAGGCGCTTCTCCTACTTTTGGATACTCTACTGGAATTACCCTAGCGTAATTAGAATCGGTGGTATTGAGCATAAAATAATCCCTGATCTTGGTTGCATTTATTTGCCAAAACGCAATGGAACTTCCATCGGGGCTCCATCTAAATCCGTCTCTGCAACCAAACTCCTCTTCATACACCCAATCAAAAGTGCCATTAATAAGCTTTCTTGTTCCATCGGTCGTAAGTTTCCTGATTTGCCCACTGTTTACATCTTCTACATATAAATTATGTTCGCTTATGTAAGCCGCAAACCTGCCGTCTGGCGAAAACTTGGCAAACATCAATGACTGAGATGGCAAACCTTTGCCCAATTGCTTCAACTGATTACCAGTGGCTATGTTCAACACATAATAATCGCCACGGGTATTGTACCGCCATACTTTTGCGGTATTCGCAAACAACAGTACTTTGTTTTTATCGTTGCTGTAATCAAAAGATTGTACCTGCAGAGGGGTATTGCTACCCGATGGAGTGAGCAATTCTTTTCCAATTAGGGTGGTGATAGCGTCTGTTTTTGGATCAGTGCTCACAATAGCACCCTCCTTAAAACTGTAAAAACCCAAACCATCGGGTGTCCAGTTAATGCCTCTTTGTTGTGCAAATCCTGTGTGCACCATTACCATTAAACAAGACAATAAAAAACGAAAGCGTATGTTCATACTAGTAATTTTTTTATTCAATAAAATTAAGGAAATAAGGGGAAGCACCTCATGCCTTTCTGTTAAAAGGATTGTTTATCAAAAAATGAAAGTAATTTTGATTTTCAGAATTACAACATATGCAAACAGAAAAAATAAGACTCGATAAATACCTCTGGAGCATACGACTTTTTAAAACTAGAAGTTTGGCATCTGATGCGTGCGAAAAGGGTAAAGTTAAATACCAGGGAACTTCTGTCAAAGCATCCCGCAACGTAAACATCAACGATGAATATGAGGTAAAAACGGAAGCGAAAAAATGGCTGATCAAAGTAACTGGACTCATCTCAAACCGGGTTCAATATAATGAAGCTATTAACCATTACATAGACATTACCCCAGCAGATGAAATTGAAAAAATCCAATTTCAGGCTGCAAGTTTCCACACCGGCAAAAGATTGAGTAAGGTAGGAAGGCCTACTAAAAAACAAAAAAGAGATCTCGACGGATTCGTAAATAGCGAATAAAGGATTGATTCAAATTAAAAAACCATTCATGCAGATAGACATTATTTCTGTTGTACCCGAGCTATTGCAATCTCCTTTTGCACATTCCATCATGAAGCGTGCGCAAAACAAAGGGTTGCTTCAAGTAAACCTGATTAATGTAAGGGATTATACCAGTTTTGCCAGGGCACAGGTAGATGACTATCCTTTTGGTGGAGGCGCAGGGATGGTAATGATGGCAGAACCTTTGGTGAATGCCATTGAAGCATTGCAAAAAGAGCGCAGTTACGATGAAGTGATATATTTAAGTCCAGACGGTGAAACCTTTAACCAACAAATGGCCAACCAGCTTTCATTGAAAAACAATTTGATGATGATCTGCGGTCATTACAAGGGAATTGACCAACGGGTGCGAGATCATTTTATTACCCGTGAAATTTCTGTTGGCGATTATGTTTTAAGTGGCGGCGAACTGGCGGCGGCTGTATTAACTGACGCTATTGGGAGACTGCTTCCAGGTGTATTAAACGATGAAACCTCTGCACTCAGCGATTCATTTCAGGATAATTTATTGGCACCCCCGGTGTATACCAGGCCAGAAAATTTCAGAGGCTGGAAGGTACCTGATGTTTTGCTCAATGGCAATCATAAAAAAATTGAAGAATGGAGGCACGAACAATCGCTGCTGCATACCAAAAACCGCAGACCAGATTTACTGGATGATATATAAACAAAATGCCTCTCTAAAGGAGGCATTTTGCAGAATGATTTATTTTTCTAGCTCAAATGTTAGTTTTCGAACAACTTATTGTCAACATCGAGGTTGGTAACGATTTTATCAAAAACAATTGTACCATTTGCGCTGGTAAGTGAATAGGGGAACCAGAACCCATCTGCATTTTGTTTGTAGTTTGAAAAACCACTCTCCACTTCCATTTCCCCTTCTGGACCAGCAGCTTTGCTCGTAGATTTTACTACAAAATAAGTTTTTGCATCAACAAAAATATGACTCACTTTACCGTCTCTTGTAACCTTGATTTTGAAAGCATCGTTGTTTTCAACCTTTTCAGTTCCAACCAACTCCAGTGTAATGCCTTTCGTCTTGTAATTCACAAGGGTTCCTTGTAAATCTAACTGACTGTTCACACCTGCAAATTGTTCAGGCGTCATTTCTGTTGGTTCTGTTTGTCCCATGATTGGCATAAACACCCATCCTTTTGTTTTATTGGCCAATTGGTAATTTGACGATCCCATGATTTCCATATCCATCCTTAAACCTTCCTGGTGCTTTTTGGTCATGACGATGGCCACATCAGTCCCCTGAACGTTCAAATTACCTTCCATTTTTACCGTTTTCAGAGCGTTGAGTTTGTCCATTCCGCCCATTGCAGCAATGTGTTTTTGAACGATTTCATCTACATTTTGGGCACTCACACCCACAGCAGCCATCATAAAACTGGCTATAAAAATTGTTTTAAGTGTCTTCATTGTTTCTTAATTTAAATTTGAAGGGTAAAATGATTTTTTACCTGTTTATTTGCAAGCAAGTTACAATAAAAGATGAATTCAACATTTTCTGAGTACTACCTTTCATCAATAAAATTTACCTTTCATAAAAGAGTACAGCAGCCTCATGGAGCAACGCAACTTTAGCATCACAGCCAACGTCATCGATATTGTTTCTAAAACAATCTTTTACGGTAGTATACGTGTAAAGGAAGGAACGATCAGCCACATTGAACACCTGAAGCAAACACCCGAAAAAGATGCTCTTTTTGCCTGCCCTGGCTTTATAGATAGCCATGTGCACATTGAAAGCAGCATGTTAGTGCCTTCCGAATTTGCCAAGCTTGCGGTAGTTCATGGCACTACAGGAACCATCAGCGATCCCCATGAAATTGCGAATGTATGCGGGTTAGCGGGTGTTGAATTCATGATCAGCAACGGACAAACCGTTCCATTCAAATTTCACTTTGGAGCTCCCAGTTGTGTGCCCGCCACTACTTTTGAAACCGCGGGAGCCACTCTGGATGTAGCGGAAGTAAGCGCCCTTTTAGCAAGGCCCGAAATAAAGTATCTGAGCGAAATGATGAATTTTCCTGGAGTGCTTTACAAAGATGATCAGGTAATGCAAAAAATTGCTGCTGCCAAAATACTAGGCAAACCGGTAGATGGCCATGCTCCGGGGCTTAGAGGCGAACAGGCCAAAGCATATATCGATGCGGGTATGAGCACCGACCACGAGTGTTTTACTGCCGAAGAAGCCTTGGATAAATTAAAATACGGCATGAAGATACTCA
>JBIIPY010000156.1:0-3653 GCA_044342365.1 Ferruginibacter sp.
TCATCAGAGAAGGCAGTGCTGCCAAAAATTTTGATGCATTGATACCTCTGATGCATGAACATTGGGAACACATGATGTTTTGTAGCGACGATAAACATCCTGATAGTTTGGTAGCTGCACACATTAACCAGCTTTGTGCAAGAGCAGTAAAACAAGGGGTAGATCTATTTAAAGTTTTACAGGCCGCTTGCATCAATCCGGTACTGCACTATAACATGAACAATGGTTTAATGCGAAAAGGGGATCCGGCAGATTTTATTTTGTTGAAAGATTTGGAAAATTTTAAAGTGGCAGCAACATATATTGATGGATGGTTGGTGGCCGAAAATGGGAAGTCGTTCATCAACACAGCACCAGCTACGCTGATCAATCAATTTAATTGCAACGAAAAAAAAGTCGAAGACTTCGTGATGCCCGCCGTGGCAAATAGAGATACTATTGCTGTGATAGAAGCATTGGAAGGCCAACTGATCACCAACAAACTTACACTGCCAGCCAACATACAGGATGGCATGTTGGTAAGCAACATCGAAACAGATGTGTTAAAAATTGTGGTAGTTAATAGATACTGTGATGCCCCCATCGCAAAAGGCTTCATTAAAAACATTGGTTTAAAAAATGGAGCACTCGCATCTTCTGTAGCACACGATAGTCACAACATAGTTGCTGTAGGTGTTACCGATGAAAGCCTTTGCGATGCTGTGAATCTTATCATCCAACAACATGGAGGTATCAGTGCCGTAGGTGTTCATTCAATGAATGGCTACCAGCAAATGGTATTGGGTTTACCCGTTGCCGGTTTAATGAGTACGGATGATGGTTATGAAGTGGCTCACCAATACACTACCATCGATCGTTTTGCGAAAGAGGTATTGGGAAGTACCATGGCGGCACCTTTTATGACATTGTCGTTTATGGCACTGTTGGTAATCCCTCACTTAAAACTGAGTGACAAGGGATTGTTTGATGGAGATCGATTCGAATTTGTAGATGACATATCTTAAAACTTCGCCGACAAAATTTTCATCGCAACACTATCTGTGCCCTTGGGAGAAAAATATTTAGATTTAAAACTAATGTTATTTCCAGGTGCCACTTCATCGTAAATAACTTCCTGATCTTCCATGAGCAATGTGCCCGTTTTGCTGTAGAACGATAATTGAACATCGATGTCTTTAAAGGTTACCATTTTGGCCTTGTTGCTAATGTTGCCTTTGATAACCGTTTGCCCCAGCAGGTTCTTTTTATCAGCACCACTCACTTTTAAAAAACTAGTAGGTGATTTTTTCTCCATTTCTTCTACCGACAAGGTTACTTCCTCGTATTTTTTTTGCGATGCTTTTTGTTCGTTTTCATTGGTGCTGCAAGCAAATAAAGAAACAAACACCGCTAAAATATAAACCGCGTATTTTTTCATGTTAACAAAATGATTGTTGTAAAAGAGTTTGCCAAAAATAAGGGAAGCAATGTTTATTTGATATAGATTTGTGGCTGTTCAAAATTAAATTTAACAAACCGGATGTTGAATGCCATCTGTCCGGCTCAAGCCTTAAACAACATATGGTACACAATCTCAGCAAAGAACATTCATTGGTAAGCAACTGGGTAAGCGAGTTAAGGAATACGGAAGTGCAGCAAGATAGGATGCGCTTCAGAAGAAACCTCGAACGCATTGCAGAAGTAATTGGATATGAGATCAGTAAACAACTTGCTTTTACCGAAAAGGAGATCAATACGCCCATGGGCACGGCCCCTTGCAAAGTACTAACAGAACAACCGGTGTTGGCCACGATTTTAAGAGCTGGCTTGTGCATGCACAGTGGATTGTTGAATTTTTTTGATCACGCAGACAATGCTTTTATAAGCGCCTATCGCAAACACCATCCCGATGGAAGTTTTGAGATCAGTATGGAATACGTGAGTTGTCCAGAACTGGATGGCAGAATTGTAATCATCAGTGACCCGATGTTGGCCACTGGCGCTTCTCTGGTAAAAGCCATCCAATACCTTAAGGGAGAGGGCGACATTAAATCGATTCACGTCGTTTGTGCCATTGCTTGTACTGTAGGAATAGAATATGTATTGAGGGCAGAACCTAGTGCTACTATCTGGTGCGGAGATATTGATGAAGAACTCACTGCCAAAGGATACATCGTTCCGGGCCTTGGAGATGCAGGTGATTTGGCTTATGGTAACAAAATGCAGCAATAACAGCCAGTTCTTACACTGTGTAATCACTTTCCAAAATTGTTGATCCAATCAATGCCTATTGTTTGTGGGCTTTATTAAGCATTTACTTCTACGGCCACGGATTTTTAAGTATTTCCCGTAAGTATTTCAAAAGACTGCATATTTTGGCGCAGCTTTTTGCCCCAATTCATTATCTTTATTTATTGAATTGTTTTAATGATGAGAAAATACCTTTTAATTGCGATATGTGTAATGGTTGCTGGAACTGTAAAAGCGCAGGACCCTCACTTTTCACAATTCTTTGCATCTCCATTGACCCTAAACCCTGCGTTTACCGGTAAATTTGATGGTACCTGGCGATTGGCTGCCAATCACCGCGACCAATGGCCCTCCGTTCCAAAAGCTTATGTAACTACCAGTGCCTCTTTCGATTTTCCTATCATGCAAAAAAGGATTCCCGAAAATGATGTTTTTGGGGTAGGTATTTCAGGGGTTTCAGATGCAAGTGCCAACAGTCAACTCAAATTGAACTATGGTTCACTCTCATTGTCGTACCACAAAGCCTTGGATGAAAATGGTTACAATACCATTGGAGCTGGTTTTCAGGGTACTTATAGTAGCATGAACCTCGATATTAGCAAGCTTACTTTCGAAGACATGCTCACCCAGAATGGTTTTACGGGTACAACTTCCGACATATTGACCAATGGCAATAACCAAAGCTATTTCGATGTAAATGCAGGCTTACTCTATTCAGGATCTACCAATGGTGAAAACAACTTTTACCTAGGTGCTTCTATGTACCACATCAACAGACCAAAGGTTAGTTTCAAAGATAAAAACTGGTTTCTGAGCGGAAGGGTTACATTGCACGGAGGCGGAACATTCTTCCTATCTGATGCTGTATCTGTGAGCACGTCTGTTATACACCAAATACAAAACAAAGCCAGTGAAACCACGCTTGGTGCTGCCATAGGTTTAAATGCCAACAACGATAATGCAAATCCAACCAACGTTTACATCGGCACATGGATGCGTATCAATGATGCCTTGATTCCTTATATTGGTTTAGAATTTGGCGGCCTTAGAATTGGTGCAAGTTACGATGTGAACATCAGCAGTTTAAAAGCTGCAACAGCTAACCGAGGCGGATCAGAATTTTCTATCATTTACATCAAAAGACCAGCAGAATCAAAAGGTATTCCTTGCCCAAGGTTCTAAATCATACTTAATGTAATAGAAGCGATCTGCATGCAGATCGCTTTTTTAATGCCCACCGGTAAGCGTTGCCGTTTCAATACCAGTGCGTTATCCCATGCATTTATTACAGTATACCAATTATACCAATGTGATTTATATAATATGCCAATATTTTATAAATCTTATCCCGAATGCTTTCGGGAGTAAATGCCGATGGTATCAAACAAATAGTACAATGAGGCGATAGCCGATATTGGACTATA
>JBIIPY010000123.1:0-6226 GCA_044342365.1 Ferruginibacter sp.
AAGTTAGTTGAAGCCGAAGTTTCTTCAAGCCGGCATTCTATCAAACCGTGTTAGCTGATGTCTTATCTCGCCACATTAAATGTTGCATTTGGAAGTTCCACTTGAAGTTTCACTTTTGCTTTCAGTGCAGTGAACACTTTCAGTAAAGTATCAATTGTAACATTGCTTGCGTTGCTTTCAAGTCGAGAAATTTGTGCTTTTTGTACTCCAACAAGTTGTCCTAGTTGTTCCTGGGTCAATTTTCTTTCTTGTCGAGTTTCTTTGATTGCTTTCCCGATTAAGTCCATCTGTAATTCATACTCAAATTTGTCTCGGTTAGGAGTTCCTTTTTTACCGATTATTTTGTCTTGAACTTCGTCCAATGTGTAAGTTTTCATGCGTTACTTTTTTAATTTATCATTAAAATATTTTTTTCTCTGTTTCTCTGCTTTGTCAATTTCATTGTCGGGTACTCTGCTTTGCTTTTTAACAAATCCGTGTGTCGAAATAACCAAAGTATTTGTATTGTCTGCCTTATCCCAAAATGCCAAAAGCCTATACTGTAAGCCTTGATAAAGTGTCCTAAATTCCCAAATGTCGTCAGTGAGTTTTTTGAATAGTTCAGGGTCGTGTTTTTGTTGGGCTTTTCTGATGTTGTAAAGTATCTTATTTGAATGTTTCTCATCAAGTGATTTCAAAAATTCAAATGCATCAATCAGAAAAATAATCTCAAAGTAATTGTCCATACTCGCATTTTTCTAACAATACAAATATATAGGAAGTTTCGTTATAAAGAAACTTCATTTTTAAGTGGAGTGTCGCCTAAAAATCACAGCCAACATTTGTATTTATGCTTCCACACCCTCCCCCTTGGCATTTGGAACAGCAGCAAAATAACGCACCAACAACAAACCTGCTACAAAGCCGCCAATATGAGCGGCATAGGCTACACCGCCACCACCTCCATTTTCGCCCAAACTTCCCCAACCGCTAAAAAGTTGAAGTGCTATCCACAAACCCAATGTGATAAACGCAGGCACTCTTATGATGGAGGCTATGAACAATACTTTCACTTGGTTTTTAGGAAACAGCAATAGATATCCTCCCAATACGCCAGAGATGGCTCCCGAAGCACCCAAACTGGGTGTATACAAATCTTTTTGCAACAAATAACATAGGCCTACATGGCAAAGCGTAGCGATGATGCCCGTAAGTAGGTAAAAGATCAGGTACCTCAAATGTCCCATCCTGTTTTCGAGGTTGTCGCCAAAAACCCATAAGTACAACAAATTTCCTCCCAGATGTGCCAAACCTCCATGCATAAACATGGCTGTAAAAATGGTGAGGTACACAGAAATAGGCGTTTCACCCATGTTGTTCTCATACACAACATCATTACCCGTAAGTATTTCTTGGGGGATGGTTGAAAAGCTGGCTGTAAAATTATTATCTGAACCCAAAGATTGGAAAATCACAAAAACAACAATGTTCAATATGATTAAACCGATATTGACGTAAGGGGTTCTTATACGGGCTGAATTATCATCACCTAGTGGAATCATTTTTATTATTTTTTGGCAAGATAAAAAATAACATTGAATTATATTATTTCTCGAGGTATTTTGCTCACTCTTATTGAGTAGCTATTTTTACAATGAGCCGTTATAATAAAATTCTAATTAACTTCAGCACCAAACCTAAACCAACAAAACTGATGATCAGTTTACTAAATGCGCACAGGCTATGGCTTTTACTTACCTTTTTTTTGTTGGCCCAGCCGTTTATTGCAACGTCGGCCACCCCTCCCAATAATGAAAAATGGTATTTAATGGCCAGCGATGGCAACAAAAACAAATACTACGGGGTATCTAAATATGTGGCGATTTTTGTGAACGCCAAACCTATAAAAGGTAAAATTTTGGCGATCAATCAAGATTCTATCACCCTTAAAACCCGATCTGAAGAAATTAAATCAGTTGCCATTGCTGATATAGATGCGGTTCAGCAGTACAACAGATCGGTACGAATTGGTTGGGTACCCATTTTGTCGGTACTGGTGGTGCTCACTATTGGAGGACTCCTCACTACCGGTTTAGCCGCAGGCCTGCTTCTAGCAATGCCTGTTATTTCATTGTTTACGGTAATACCCATCTGGCTCATTTCACTCATTGCAGAGCCATTGTCTAAAAAATCATCCAAAAAAGGATGGAAATTTTCTGCCGCCCAAAAATAGCTGCAGGCTTTTTAGGACGTCACAGATAATTATTCCTTTTAGAAAGCTGATGGTAATACCGATTGGACAAACAATATAGTCCAATATCGGCTATCGCCTCATTATACTATTTGTTTGATACCATCGGCATTTACCACTCTAAAATTTATAAAATATTGGCATATTATATAAATCACATTGGTATAAGAAGCCATATATTTCTATATTCTAACCCAGATTTCGCCACCGTATTGCCTATACTAGTGCTTAAAGTTTTTTATAATTCTGAAAACTCGGTGGTTTTGTGAATTTTCTGTGCCCCCGATTCTTTCATCCTTGGTAAATTTCCCCTATTTTTGCCCACCAAAAAATTAGAACAACTATTATGGAAAATTTGATTTACGTAGTTCCGGCGATGGGCATTGTAGGCCTCTTGTACACACTGGTAAAGTTCAACTGGGTATCGAAGCAAGATGCAGGTACACCCAGGATGATTGAAATCAGCAATTATATTGCAGAAGGTGCTATGGCCTTCCTCAAAGCTGAGTACAAGGTATTGACCTACTTCGTAATTATAGGTGCTTTGTTGTTGGGTATCATGGGTTACAGCAACGAAAACAGCCATTGGAGCATTGCAGTAGCATTTGTGATTGGTGCTGTTTTTAGCGCATTGGCAGGTTACATAGGAATGAAAGTAGCCACCAAAGCCAACGTTCGTACCGCACAAGCTGCCAGAACCAGCTTGAGCCAAGCACTTAAAGTTTCGTTTACCGGTGGTAGCGTTATGGGAATGGGTGTAGCAGGTTTGGCCGTTTTGGGTTTGGGCGCACTGTTCATCATCTTAAAACAAATTTTTGCAAATGGCGCTGCTGTTGATAGTGTGGAAATGGAGCGTACCATCGAAATATTAACCGGTTTCTCCTTGGGAGCTGAGTCTATTGCTTTGTTTGCACGTGTGGGTGGCGGTATTTATACAAAAGCCGCCGATGTAGGGGCTGATTTAGTAGGTAAAGTAGAAGCAGGTATTCCTGAAGATGATCCTCGCAATCCAGCTACCATCGCAGATAATGTAGGCGATAATGTAGGTGACGTGGCCGGTATGGGTGCCGATTTGTTCGGTTCTTATGTGGCTACCGTTTTGGCTACCATGGTATTGGGTAGAGAAACCAACGCCATGACCGACCAGTTTGCTGGTATGAGCCCCATCTTATTGCCAATGCTGATTGCAGCCATGGGTATTCTCTTTTCTATCATGGGAACCTGGTTGGTTCGCATCAGCGACAGCGCTGGTTTGAGCACACAAAAAGTACAGAACGCCCTCAACATGGGTAACTGGGGTTCGATGATCATCACTGCTGTTGCGAGTTACTTTCTGGTAGATTTCTTATTGCCAGAAACCATGACCCTTCGCGGTTTTGAATTCACTAAAATGGGTGTATTTGGTGCCATCATCGTTGGTTTGGCTGTTGGAGCCCTGATGAGCATCATCACAGAATATTATACTGCCATGGGCAAACGCCCTGTAATGAGCATCATTCGCCAAAGTGCCACAGGGCATGCTACCAACATCATTGGTGGTTTGGCTGTGGGTATGGAAAGTACATTACTGCCCATTCTTGTATTGGCTGCTGGTATCTATGGTTCGTACGCCTGTGCAGGTTTGTACGGTGTGGCCATTGCAGCTGCAGGTATGATGGCTACTACTGCCATGCAGTTGGCCATTGACGCATTTGGCCCCATTGCCGATAACGCCGGTGGTGTTGCTGAAATGAGCGAATTACCTGCTGATGTGCGTGAAAAAACAGATATCCTCGATGCAGTAGGTAACACTACTGCCGCAAGTGGTAAAGGCTTCGCCATTGCTTCTGCAGCTTTAACAGCGCTGGCTTTGTTTGCAGCCTTTGTAGGTATTGCAAAAATTGACGGTATCGATATTTACCATGCTGATGTATGGGCTGGTTTATTTGTAGGTGGTATGATCCCCTTCATCTTCTCCTCATTGGCCATTCGTGCCGTGGGTGAAGCAGCCATGGCGATGGTAGAAGAAGTGCGGAGGCAGTTTCGTACCATCCCAGGTATTATGGAAGGTACCGGCAAACCAGAATACGACAAGTGTGTGGCCATTTCAACACAGGCTTCCCTTAAAAAAATGATGATGCCAGGTGCCATCGCCCTCATCTCTCCTTTGCTCGTTGGTTTTGTATTTGGCCCCGAGGTACTCGGTGGTTTCCTTGCCGGTGCTACCGTTTGTGGTGTACTGATGGGTATGTTCCAAAACAACGCAGGTGGTGCATGGGACAATGCCAAAAAATCATTTGAAAAAGGTGTGGAGATCAACGGCGAAATGTTCTACAAAAAATCAGAGCCACACAAGGCTTCTGTTACAGGTGATACTGTAGGTGATCCATTCAAGGATACTTCTGGCCCATCTATGAACATCTTAATTAAGTTGATGAGTATTGTATCGCTTGTAATTGCGCCTACTTTGGCCAAAATTCATGCTGATAAAATTCAAACCAAAAGAGATGCAAAAATCAAAACTTTACAGGCTATGCCGCAGGTAAATACACCGCACACTAGCATATACCCAACCAAATAATAGTTATCCCTTTAAATATTGTCCCGGCAGATTTTTCTGCCGGGATTTTTTTTGATCAAATGTTAAAATGGATAAGTAGCTAATGGTAATACGAAAACATTCCTATATTGCATTACGAAACCTTACGTAAGGCACTCAAAAGTTAATCATAGGATATGGAAAAGACTAAAATGATAAAACCCACTGAAGGTGAATTAGAGATCCTCGGCGTTTTATGGGGTATGGGGTCTGCCACAGTTAGAAATGTGCACGAAGAAATTTGCAAAACCAAAGATGCAGGTTATACCACTACCCTCAAATTGATGCAGATCATGTTCGAAAAAGGATTGGTGAATAGGGATAGTAGTAGCAAAACCCATATCTATCAGCCGGCAGTGAGCAAGGAAGCCACCCAGCAACAGTTTGTGCACAAAATGATCAACAGCTTGTTTGCAGGATCTAGTGCAGAACTGGTGATGCAGGCTCTTGGAGACAATAAACCCAATACAGATGAACTGGATAAAATTCAACAACTCATCAACCAACTCAAAGCAAAATAATTCAGTTTAACATGGAATCTGTTCTGTTCAGTTTCTTGATCACTCTTTTGCACAGCGTGTGGCAATCTGCACTGCTCTTGTTGTTGTATGGGTGCTTCCATAAAATGTTTGCATCTTGTACACCTTTGCTAAAGAGAAATATGTTGTACAGTTTATTGGGATGGCAACTCGTTTTATCTATCACCACATTTTTTTTGCTCCATTTTAACCTTCTACCCTTTTATGTAGAAACAATGTACGGCATCATTGGAAACACCAACGTTCAACATTGGTTACAATCATTCAGTTTACCATTGATGGGTGCTTATTGGCTAGTTGTATTGTTTAAAGTGGTGAATGCTTTGAGGCAACGTTATTTGTTGCACTCCTATTACAACAAACAAGTACAGAAGCCCTCCATCGAATTAAGATTGTTTACCCGCAACAAAGCCTACCAATTTGGTATTTTTAAAAGAGTAGACATTTGGCTGAGCCATCGGGTGCATACACCGCTTACCTTTGGTTTTTGGAAACCCATTATTTTATTGCCTGTAGCCCTGGTAAACCAACTGAGTACGGCGGAAACAGAAGCACTCATCATTCACGAACTCACCCACATCAAGGCAAAAGATTATTTGCTGAATTGGCTGTTGATGGGCGCAGAATCATTGTATTTCTTCAACCCATTTGTACGCATCATTGCACAAAAAATAAAGCTCGAAAGAGAAAAGCACTGCGATGTTCAGGTACTTCAATTTGAATATTCCAATATTGTGTATGCAGAATCACTGTTGAAAACGGCCCAATTTAAACAGGAAAAATTACGGCTACAGCTGGCCGCGTTTCAAAATAAACCCCAGTTGTTTAAACGCATCCAGTTTTTTACCGATCCACAAAATTTACGCTTTGGGCCAACGC
>JBIIPY010000118.1:0-7012 GCA_044342365.1 Ferruginibacter sp.
ATGGCTGACTCGATGGTATCTAACATGGTTAAATTTTGTATGTAACAGCGCAAAGTTACTAAGGTTTGCAGAATGCCTTATTATGTTTTCGCTTTTCGAAATAAAACATTATTATTTTATAAGATATCAACCAGAAATAGATATCATAGGTAAAAGATTAAATAGTTTTTTTACATAATAATTTGTTAATAATTATTAGGGTTGTTTCGGCAATTATTTAGTTTCTTTGCGGTTCAAAAACTAGAACTAATATGCATTTCAAAAAAATTATTCCGTTAATCATTGCCATTCTGGCAATACCATTATTGATGATGGCACAGGTAACTACCAGTACCATCAGCGGTACAGTAAAAGATGATAAAGGTTCCGTATTGGACGGGGCTACTGTAAAAGTAACCAACATTCAAAACGGTTCAGTAAAACAAACAAGGTCTGACAAAAATGGCCGTTTTACCATCCCAAATCTTGATCCAGGTGGACCATACACTGTTGTGGTATCTTTTGTAGGTCAGCAAATCCCGACCAGAGAAAACGTTTTTTTACAACTGGGAACTACAGAAGTCCTTGACTTTGCAGGAAATTCGTCTGCCAATACCCTTGAGGGTGTGGTGGTGAGCAGTACCGCTACTTCAAGAACAGTAAAAACTGGTACAGCTTCTAACTTCAATCAGCGAGTAATTAATGCTTTGCCAAACATTTCTAGAAGCATTACCAACATTACCACTTTGACCCCACAAGCAGGTGGAGGCAATTCATTCGGTGGTAGGGATGGCCGCTACAACAACATCCAAATTGATGGTGCGAGTTTCAACAACAACTTTGGTTTGTCTAACAACCCATTGCCAGGTGGTTCTATTTCTCCAATCTCAATTGATGCGATTGAAGAGATTTCTGTTAACGTAAGTCCTTTCGACGTTCGTCAGGCCAACTTCACGGGAGCAGGTATAAACGCTACTACTAAAAAAGGTACCAACAACTTTAAAGGGGCTGTTTATACTTTTTACAGAGACCAGGGTTTCCTAGGAAGAACAGCAGCAGGCCAAAAAGTACCACCAGTAACACAATCTACTTCCAAAACATTTGGTGCATTCATTGGTGGTCCGATCATCAAAAATAAATTGTTCTTTTTCTTGAGTGGTGAAACCGTGCAAGTAGACCAACCAGGTATCAACTGGAAAGCCCGCAGAGGAACTGCTACTACCGATCCAAACGAATCAAGAACACAAGCTGCTGATTTGGACGCAGTAAGCAACTACCTTAAAACTAAGTATAGTTATGAAACAGGCCCTTACGAAAACTTGGGTAACTTCCTAACAGAAAATAAAAAGATCTTAGGCCGTTTAGACTGGATCGTAAACGAGAAGCACTCTGTTTCTTTGCGTTACAACTACTCTAAAACCGATGACGATCAGTTGTTGAACGGTAACAGCGCACCCAATCCAAGAAGCGCAAGTAATAGGTGGAGTCAAAATAGTATGAGCTATGAAAACTCAAACTATGCCAACACCAACTTATTGAATTCTTACGCTTTGGAAGTAAAAAGTAACTTCAATAGCCGTTTCTCTAACCAGTTCATCGCAACTTATACAGAAGCGAATGATCCTAAAAGAAGCAGTAAATCTAGCATTTTCCCCTTCATTGATATATTGAATGGAGGTGATTCTTATATTGCTGCTGGTTATGAGTTGTTCTCATTTGGTAACGACGTTCAAAACAACACCCTTACTTTCAACAATAACCTTACTTACTCAACTGGTAAGCACAGTATCACAGGTGGTGTGGCTTATGAAAACATTTACGTAAAGAATCAGTTCTTGCGTTATGGTACCAGCTACTACAGATACAATTCAGTATCAGATTTCTTAAACAATGCTGCTCCTAGTGCGTTTGCTATCACTTATCCTTATGCAGGTCAAAAACCATTCGTAGAATTAGATTTTGGTCAAATTAGTTTGTATGCTCAGGATGAGATTAAATTCAACGATCGTTTCAAATTAACGGTTGGAATTAGAGCAGACAGGCCTTTGTTCCAAAATGAATTGACCAGCAACCCCGCTGTAAGTGCACTTACTTTCGGAGATCAAAATGGTCAACCACTTAAATTAGATGTAGGCAAATGGCCAAAAGAAAGAACTTATATCAGCCCAAGAGTTGGATTTAACTGGGATGTTAATGGCAACAAAGACCTCATCATCCGTGGTGGTGCAGGTGTGTTTACTGGTAGATTCCCATTTGTATGGTTTACCAACCAACCTACCAACAGTGGTGTGATTCAAAACACTGTTGAGTTAACTGGAGCGAGTGCTGCAACCTACTTGTTTAATCCTAATCCAAATGCATACGTAGCAAACTTCCCATCACAACCGGGTACAACCGCTCCAGGTTCTTTGGCAATCGTGGATCCAGCATTCAAAATGCCACAAGTATTTAGAATGAGTGCAGCAGTTGAAAAGAAATTGGGTAATGATTGGACTTTAACATTAGAAGGTATTTACAACAAAGACATCAACGCATTGATACAATACAATGCCAACCAAAGGTTGCCGATAGGTGTTACTGCTGGCCCGGGTTCAAGACCATTATTTGGTAACACCAATGCTTTAAGAAGATACAACACAGGTACTTCAGAAGCGATGGTATTGACCAACACCAATAAAGGTGGTGCAGGAATTGTAACCGTACAAGTTGCTAAGCGTTTCAGCAAAAACTGGGATTTCAGTGTAGCTTATACACACACAGAATCACTCGACGTGAGTGGTAACCCTGGTGCACAGGCAGCTAGTGCTTGGAGTAACATCCAAAGCGTGAGAGGTAACAACGATTTGGACATTGCTTACAGTGATTATGGTACACCTAACCGTGTGATCGCTTATGGTTCTTACAACTTAAACCTGATGAAACAACTCAAAACAACTTTCACATTGGTATACATGGGTTATGAGCAAAGCCGATTTAGCTACAGGTATTCAAATGATTTCAACCAAGATGGTATCAGCAGTGATTTGCTTTATGTTCCTGCCAGTCCGTCTGAAATTACTTTCGTTGCCAACGGGGCGTTCACCCCACAACAACAAAGTGATGCCTTCTTTGCTTACGTAGAGCAAGACAAATACCTTAGCAAACGCAAAGGTCAGTTTACAGAAAGAAACGGTGGTAAATTACCATGGTTCAGCAATGTTGACCTGAGAATTTTGCAAGATATTATCCCTTTCAGCAACCACAAAAATTATGGTTTGCAATTGAGTCTTGAGGTAGAAAACTTTACCAACATGATCAACAGCGATTGGGGTGTAACAAAGCGTTTGAACTACAACAACGGCGCTATTCTTGCAGTTGTTGCGCCTCCAACAGCTACTACTCCTGCTACTTACAGAATGAACTTGGTGAGCAGCCAATTGCCAACCAATTCATTTGCTAGCAACGTTACCGTTGCTAATACTTGGAGAATGAACCTTGGTGTGAGATTGTTGTTCTAATTAAAAAAATACTTTTAAAAATAACCCCCGGAGATTTTCGGGGGTTATTTTTTTTAACAAGTCCTACAAAAAAAAAGCTCCCGAAGGAGCGCTCATTTTATACCAATGTGATTTATAGAATATGCCAATATTTTATAAATCTTGCAGTGGTAAATGCCGATGGTATCAAACAAATAGTACAATGAGGCGATATTGGACTATATTGTTTGTCCAATCGGTATTATAATCACTATTTTATAATTTGTTACCCCAACCCCAGTTTAAAAAACTGGGAAAGGCCCTAGCCCAGGTGGGTATATCGTGTTTGCCGTCTGTAAGTTCAAGGTAAAAAATATCATTTTTTTTGTTGTATCCTTTTTTCTCCAGCTCGGCTATCAAACTCAGCGTATCATCAATGGCATCAATTACACCATTGTTGTTTCTATCGGCCGTTTCATCTTGCGTGCCTACTTCAAAAAAGAATTTTAACCAGGAAGCATGGTTGCCTTCACGGATCTGGCGGTGCATGATGCGGTGCTGGTCTTCGTCGAAATCAATATCATGCTGGCTCTTATCGCGCCACCACAAAGAACCGCTGAACACGCCCACTTTTGTGAATTCGTGCGGGTAATTCCACACGATATCCAATGCACACAAACCACCTAAAGAAAACCCTGCAAAGGCTTTTTCGCTGAAATGGTCGATCGAATAATTTTTTCTGATGAAAGGAATTAATTCCTGGATCACAAACTTGGTGTATAAAAAGGCTTTGGCTCCACGGCCCTTATAATCGAGGATATTAGCAGTACCATATTCGTTTTTGCGGTCGGATGAACAATGCATGGCCACACAAAATAATGGCGCTATGGTATTGTTGGCATACAACTTTTCGAGTATTTCCTCAAAAGCCATCGTTACCAGATCTTGGCCATCGTTAACCAATAAAAGAGGTACGGGTTCAGAAAAAGACAATCCATCAGGTAAGTAGCAATCTACCATTACTACTCTATTGAGATGGGTGGAATGCAACAGGTGTTGCTGTACCTTCACCACAGAAACCGGTTCTTCGTGCATAAGCGTCAAAATTAAGAAAACCGTTTCAAACCCATTCAATTGCTATCACAAAAACATAATTTGTTTTATTGCCCCTTAAAAAATATATTTGATACAATTAATATTTATAGATTTTACATCCCAAAAACAAACCCATCATGAAGAAAATAGGTGTATTACATGGCAAAGAAAGAAGTTTTCCAGAGGCACTGGTAGATCGTATCAACAGTAAAAACATTGAAGGCATTGTTGCAGAGCCTGTAAAGATCGACAAAGTGATGCAGGGTGAAGACGCAGGTTATGCCGTGATTTTTGATCGTATCTCGCAGGATGTTCCCTTTTTTAGAGCTTACCTGAAAAACGCGGCCCTCTGTGGTACAGCAGTTATCAACAACCCCTTTTGGTGGAGTGCTGATGAAAAGTTTTTCAACAATTGTTTGGCTACCAAAATTGGTGTGCCCGTTCCAAAAACAGTTATACTGCCTTCGAGAGATTTACCAACAGACACCAGTGCAGATTCGTTCAGCAATCTCTCCTATCCTTTAGATTGGGATGGCATTTTTAAATACATTGGGTTTCCTGCTTACATGAAACCTCATGCTGGCGGCGGTTGGAAAAGTGTTTATCAACTCAACAGCCTCGACGAATTTTTTGAAAAACATGCAGAAACAGAACAACTGGTGATGATGCTGCAGGAAGAAATTAAATTTGATGAATACTATCGTTGTTACTGCATTGGTGGCAAACACGTTCGCATCATGCCGTATGAGCCCCGCAACCCGCACCACCTAAGATATGTTGCAGACTTCTCCCCTTCGCCAGAACGTTACAAAGAAATGGAAGACATTGTACTGCGCATTTGTAAATACCTAGGGTACGATTTCAATACCGTAGAGCTAGCCCTAAGAGATGGCGTTCCTTATGCCATCGATTTTTGCAACCCTGCACCAGATGCAGAAGTAACCAGTGTGGGTCAGGAAAACTTTGATTGGGTGGTAGAAACATCTGCCAACTATGCTATTGAAAGAGCACAGCAGCATGTTGAAGGGGCCGATAACCTTACCTGGGGTGAATACCTTAAAAGAAGCACGGGTAAACAGAAATTGTACTAGGAACACTTTATAAAAGCTGGTGGTTGTTTAGGAATGATTTGCCCGCTTTTTCAAATACATTGAATCAAAAAAAAATTGTTTTATGGGCCCAATCAATTATAAAAAATTTACGGTAGGTGTAGAAGAAGAATACATGGTAATTGATCCGCAGAGTCGTGAACTCAAAAGCCATGAACAAAAAATTGTACACGAAGGCCACAAGATCATCAAAGACAAAGTGAAGGCAGAAATGCACCAGGCCGTAGTTGAAGTAGGTACCGATATTTGTGCCGATGTAGACGAAGCATTTGTAGACGTGGCCACGTTGAGAAAAACCATTAGCGGTATTGGCGATGAATTGGGTCTTTGGATTGGTGCTTCGGGCACACATCCTTTTAGCCATTGGGAACGCCAGCTTATTACCGAACATATTCGTTACAACGAAATTGTGAACGAATTGCAGGAGGCAGCCAGGAGCAACCTCATTTTTGGATTACACGTACACGTAGGCATGGAAACCCGCGAAATGGCCATTCACATTGCCAACAGCGCTCGTTATTTTTTACCACACATATTTGCGCTGAGCACCAACTCTCCTTTTTGGGAGGGCCGAAAAACTGGCTATAAATCTTTTCGCACCAAGGTATTTGACAAGTTTCCTAGAACTGGCATTCCCGACTGTTACGACAGCATCGAAGATTATGACAATTACATTAAGTTGTTGGTAAAAACTAATTGCATCGACAATGCGAAGAAAATTTGGTGGGATCTTCGGGTGCATCCCTTCTTTAACACCGTTGAATTCAGGATCTGTGATATTCCACTTACGGTGAAGGAAACCATTGCCATCACTGGATTGTTTCAAGCCATCTGCGCCAAATTGTACAAACTGCGCAGCCAAAACCTCAACTTTATGATGTACAGCAGGGCCCTGCTGAATGAGAATAAATGGAGGGCCAGCAGATACGGAATAGATGGCAGCATGATAGATTTTGGAAAAGAAACCGAGGTAAATACCCGCGTACTTATTTACGAGCTACTCGATTTTGTAGACGATGTGGTACCTCATTTGGGCAGTCAGCACGCCATCAGCCATGTGCACAAAATGCTAGAAGAAGGTACAGGTGCCGACAGGCAATTAAAAGTGTATGAAGAAACACAAAGCCTCGAAAAAGTGGTAGATTATATTCATTCACAATTTTTATCGGAGTTGTAGTTTGTTTAAAACAGAAAACACCCTATATTTGCCTCCCAATTAAATGGAATGGCTGCGTAGCTGAACTGAATAGAGCATCCCGACCACAGGTCGGGAAAGTTTTAAGGTTTGAGTTACATAGATAAATTGAAATGGAGCTGCTAAGCTCCACTGAATAGAATTAAATAAAATGGCTGCGTAGCTCAACTGAATAGAGC
>JBIIPY010000166.1:0-2838 GCA_044342365.1 Ferruginibacter sp.
GCAAATCGTTTGACCTTTTGAGTGGTACTTACAATGTTAACATTCCTTCTGGTAAAGAAATTACAGCAGCCAATAAGTTGGCCTACATGACAAATCCGTTGGTTGTTCCAGCTAACGCAAATGGATCGAACTTATCAAAAATTATGTTGCAAAAATACATTTCATTGTTTGTGCATGGTACGATGGAAACATGGATGGATATGCGCCGGTACCATTATCTTGATACTGACCCTTCTACAGGAAACCAAGTGTACAGAGACTTTAAGCTTCCCGCTGTCATTTTTCCAGACAATGCTGGAAAAACGGTAAATCGGGTTAGACCAAGGTACAATTCTGAATTTGTTTGGAATCTCTTAGAACTTCAGAGAATTGGCGCTACAGATCTGGATTATCATGTTAGAGAAATGTGGATCACCAAACCATAAATTATTTACTTCAGTAAAAATGTAACAATGAAAAAATTATTGATCAATAGTCTTCTGGCAGCTTCCCTCTTTATGGCAGGCTGTGAAAAGAGCGACGATTATACCGCTGCATTTGATATCAGCGATGCCAAGGATAGCAAATTGAAATTTATTTACGCCAGCGCCTATTTTGCCAACCCGGGTGTACAGATTTCTATCAACGGAACCAGGGTGAGCAATCTCATTACAGGAAGAACGCCTTTTCCTGGTGGTGGCTATAATACATCTGGTTCTAGCTTTCCCGATTATTTGCGCGTAGGAATGGGGGCCAAAGATATTAAGATATCTATCCCTAAAAGATTGACCAACGTTGACTCTATTGTATTATACAACACACAAGTAAACTTAGAAGCCAATAACAACTATACCTTAAATGTATCTGATACATTGGCTGGAACCAAGTCTACACTGGTTGTAGATACCATTCAACAACCACAACAGGGCAAAATAAAGTATCGTTTTGTAAACCTGATGCCGAATGTGCCCAGAATTGACCTGTACTATGGTACAACTCTGATGGCAACCAACATCGGATACAATACCCCTGGTATTATTTTTACGATGGATCTTCCACCCACAAGTCTGGCTTGGTCTATCAGAGAAACCGGTACAACACCTACCAGTACTGCTTTGGCTACTTTCAGCAGTGCCAATACTACTGGTGACCAACGTATGTTCACAGCATTTGCAATGGGTTACAAGGGTTCAACCGCTACAACCACTAGGCCTTATATTTCCTTTACCATCAATTTGTAAGATTTTTTTAATCATAAAAAACTTCACGTTTACAGCGTGAAGTTTTTTTATGCAATGCAGTAAGGGATATCTTTAGCATTAACCAAAAAACAAGTAACACAACAACACCGAAGTCACAATGCCCACGGCATCTGCCAGTAACATCGCTCCCACTGCATAACGGGTGTTTTTAACCGATACAGCCCCAAAATAAACGGCTATCACATAAAAAGTGGTATCGCTGCTGCCTTGTAAAATACAAGACAATCTTCCTGCAAAAGAATCGGGGCCCTGCACAGCCATGGTATCAACCATCATGCCCCTAGCACCACCTCCACTAAAAGGTTTGATGAATGCTGTGGGTAAACCATCTACAAATCTTGTATCGGCGCCAAATAGGGCAAACAACGATTTCATTCCGTTGATTAAAAGGTCGAAACTGCCGCTGGTGCGCAACAAACTAATGGCCACCAACATGCCCACTAAATAGGGAATAATTTTTACCGCTGTTTCAAAGCCACCCTTGGCGCCATCTACAAAAGCATCAAAAATGTCGATCTTCTTGTAAATACCTCCCAAAATAATCGCTAGGATAATGAGCAGGATCAATCCCCCACTCAGGTTACCAGAAAACAATTTTACGCTTTCAGCATCTAAGGTTTTAATGTATACCACCATTGCAGCGATGATGGCCGATATACCAGCGATCCAACCAAAAATAACCGGCTGTAATAAATTTATTTTTTGTTTGAAACTTACAATAAACAACGCCGCAATGGTAGCTACAAAAGTGGCGATCATGCAAGGAATAAAAATATCCATCGGATTATCGGCACCT
This sequence comes from Ferruginibacter sp., assembly GCA_044342365.1. GTDB lineage: Bacteria > Bacteroidota > Bacteroidia > Chitinophagales > Chitinophagaceae > Ferruginibacter. The sequence goes on from JBIIPY010000166.1 coordinate 2,038, forward strand.
GCTGCAGACCGCAGCGCAATGATGCTTACCGGAATCAAGGTTAAGCCCGATGCATGCAAACACAAAAACATGATCTGAGGATTAGAAGCCACTGCCTTATTGGGATTTAGCTCCTGCAAACTCTCCATCGCTTTTATGCCAAAGGGTGTGGCAGCATTGTCGAGCCCCAACAAATTGGCACTAAAATTCAACGTCATATGTCCCATCGATGGATGCCCCTTGGGTATCTCTGGGAAAATACGGGAGAAAAAGGGTCCGATTATTTTTGATAAGAAACGTACCCCGCCTGCATTTTCTGCAATTTTCATCAATCCCATAAAAAAGGCCATAAAACCAATCAGCCCCAAACACAAATTCACTGCATTGATGCAAGTCTGAATTAAACCGTCGGCTTCCTGCTTTTTGTACACTACCACACTGCCATCTTTGTACCGAATAGCCGAGGCATTGCCCAGCATGCCCCTACCATTGCTATCCACTAAGGGCATTTCGCCCTCAGCGGTAGTAGCAGCTTGAATACTGCTTATTTTGATGGTATCGCCCGATTTACCGGTAACCATGGTACTAAAAATGGTTTTGCTGTCAGAAAAAAATGCCGCTTTAAATCCGGCTACCGCAATTGCAATGATGATAAAAGCACTCCATATTTTACTTAATGCCATACGATTGTGAAGATTTGAGTACCGAATATCGATTTTTTTTGCGACACTGTTTTAAAAAATCATGCAAAGAAGAAGCCAATTAGAGCCCGTTCAATGGTATTTCTGTGTAAAAAGGAATCCTGCTTATTACCATCATCAT
>JBIIPY010000052.1:0-19384 GCA_044342365.1 Ferruginibacter sp.
CTTACATATTTTCAACAAAAAATATTTTAACCTTGCTTATTCCTAAGTTAACAACACCGCATTAAAAAATAGTAGTATGGCGCTTCAAGCAGGAATTGTGGGATTACCCAATGTAGGAAAATCAACTTTGTTCAACGCAGTAAGCAATAGTGCCAAGGCCCAAGCCAGTAACTATCGATTTTGTACCATTGAACCCAATACCGGATTGGTGAACGTACCAGATGCACGTTTAAACAAATTAGAAGAATTGGTTAAACCCAATCGTGTGGTACCTACACAGATCGAAATTGTAGATATTGCAGGTTTGGTTCGTGGCGCCAGCAAAGGCGAAGGATTGGGCAATAAATTTTTGGCCAATATTCGTGAGGTAGATGCCATCATTCAAGTGATTCGTTGTTTTGAAGATGAAAATATTTTAAGAGAAGAAGGCCCTATCAATCCAGTAGGTGATAAAGAGATCATCGAAACAGAACTGCAATTAAAAGATTTAGAAAGCGTTGATAAAAAAATGCAACGTGGCGAAAAAATGGCTAAAATCGGCGACGCAAAATTAAAAGCAGAATACGATGTGTTGGTTCGTTGCAAAGAACATTTGGAAAAAGGGAAGAACATCATTTCATTGGGTTTATCCAAAGAAGAAAAAACAGCCATTGCCGATTTGTTTTTATTGACCGACAAGCCTGTGTTATACGTAGCAAATGTAGATGAAGCCAGCATGCACACCGGTAATAAATTTTCGAATACTTTGATAGAAGCGGTTAAAAATGAAGGCAATGAAGTCATCATCATGACCAACGCCATTGAAGCACAGATTGCAGAGTTTGACAATGCCGATGACAAAGCCATGTTTATGGAAGAATATAAAATGACCGAACCAGCATTGGATCGTTTGATACATTCTACTTACAAACTGCTGAACCTTACCACCTACTTCACAGCAGGTGTGCAGGAGGTGCGCGCATGGACGATTCAAAATGGCTGGAAAGCGCCACAGGCTGCGAGTGTGATTCATACCGATTTTGAAAAAGGATTCATCAAAGCAGAAGTGATCGCTTACGATGACTTTGTTGCCCATGGTTCAGAAGCGGCATGCCGCGACAATGGTCGCCTCCGTATAGAAGGAAAGGAATACCTGGTGAAAGATGGCGACATCATGCACTTTAGGTTTAATGTATAATCGAAAATGAAAATTCGCTTGCAGGATTTCTTTGGTGAATAGTTATGCTATCGCTTCAGCGGAATTAATGAAAGCGGCGCCCCTGTCTGGCTTTCAGCCAACAGGTAAGTATTATTTTCAAACCCTGATTCTTTAAATTTTTTTCATTGTGGCTCGCTGAAAGCGAAAAATATTTTCCAACATAAATTTTTTGAAAATGGGATATATAAAATCACCTGATGGTATAGATTTCGTAGTTGACCCAACTCCACTCTCAGCCACAGAAAAAAAATTAGTAGAACCATTGAACACTATAGAGCAATAGGAAAAAAACACTGCTCCAAAAACCTACGAACAAGCAGACTATTTCTACGAAATGTAAAAAAGAAGTTGAATTGTAAAGTTCGCTAGTCGATAGGGATTCATGCTACCTCCGCTCCCCCACTTCATTGATGCGCTCTGCCATGCCCTTCCCTTTTAAAATTTTGTACAGCTGTATAAATGCGGTGATGATAAATATAGCACCAATCACCCAATTGATATAGGCTTCGCTGTTTTGAATGTGTTTCACCAAAAATCTACCACCGAAAATAAACACGCAGTTTCCCATCAACGTTCCAATTCCAATACCCACAATATATGAATTGTATTGTGCCGCCAAGGGTTGCAGTATTTTTTTAGAAAACAATACGGTGCTCCACCCAAACCAAAATGGTATTTGAACCGGATTGATGGCACACATGAACATGCCCAATAAAGTGCGGTGAAGTTTGTTTTGCAATACCACATTTTTGGCAACATCGCTGGGATGCAAGGCCGCCATAATACTTCCGACCGCCAGTGCGATGATAATGGCCAGGGTTATCCATTGCATGGCGCGCATCAGTTTGTCTTGCCGGCTTACCCAATCGATGCCCACCAACGAAATGCGTACATAAATCATCTCTACTGTGAGCGATCCCAATACAAACAACAAAGCATTTTTAATGCTCTCCTGAATGCCAATTTGCATGGCCGTAACATTGAGTGTGCCCATGGGCAGGGTGCCCAAAAAACTAATCAGCATTCCCCATAAAAATACCCTTAACAGTGGCGACATGCGCCAAAGATAATGCGCAGATAGCGAATGAACCAATTCATCATTTGGCAACAATACTCAACGAAACTTTAACTTTGTCGGCAAGCACCATGCTTTCTTTACCTACTTTAAAATCGAGTCGGTTAATATCGAAAGCAGCCGTGAACAACCAACCCCCATTTTGCGCCACTGCTTTAAAAGGAATACGCAATTGTTTGCTGATGCCCCGAATGGTTAAACTGGCATTCAATACATAGCCAGATGCAGTAAGAGTGGGTTTGCCACTTATTCGAATGAGGGGGAACTGGGCCACATTAAAATAATCGGCATCTCGGAGGTGTTTATCGCGCCTGTCATTGTCTGTATCTATACTAGCAGCTTGAATTGTTACGTCTATATACGAAGCCTCCATGTTTTTTGTATCAAAACCAATCTTCCCTTTTAAGCCGGTTAGTACTCCATCGGTATTCATCCCAAAATTTTTAATATTGAAAGTTACCTTACTGCTTGCATCAACAGGCTGCAGCATTGGTTGAGCAGGAACTATAAACACATTCAGTAAGATGATCCCAATTATTAAACATTTTTTCATACCGTTATTTCTTAGTTATACAACATGTATTATATATAGTTCAACAAGAGTACCAAGATTTAACAAAGAATAGTTAAATTACACACAACAATTTATGTTACAATCTTCTACTTTACAATTGCTGCGTTTTCCATTTTCTATTTTCCTTATGCCGGTATATTGGTTTGCACTGAGCCAGGTTACCCACGTTCATACAGGAAGAGCGATACTTGTTTTTGTAATTTTGCATGTGTTGATCTATCCTGCTAGCAATGGGTACAATAGTTATATGGACAGAGATACCAACAGCATTGGTGGTATACAACACCCTAAATTACCTACCAAAGAACTGTTTTACTGCACGTTGTTTTTAGACGGGTTAGGCTTGGCTTTGAGTGCATTGATCAGCATTTGGTTTTTTGCTGGTTTGCTAGCATTTATATTGGCATCAAGAGCTTACAGTTATCGTGGCATTCGCTTAAAAAAATACCCAGTGATAGGGTACCTTACCGTCATCATTTTTCAGGGAGCACTGATCTATTTTCTAGTGAAACATGGTTGTAGCAAAACGCTGCAATTCACCCAATCGTGGAGCGCATTGTTGGGTTCTTCTTTTTTAATTGGGGCATTTTATCCATTAACGCAAATTTACCAACACCAGCAAGACAAAGCCGATGCTGTTACCAGTATCAGTGCAGCATTGGGCTACAAGGGCACTTTTGTATTTTCCATTATCGTATTTTCATTGGCAATGGGATGTCTGGGATGGTATTTTGCCAATAACCTGGAGTTGGAACATTTTTTGATTATTCAAATTTGCATGTTACCCACACTCGTATATTTTTTATGGTGGATGGTGAAGGTTTTTAAAAATGAATCAGCCGCCAATTTCAAAAACACCATGAAGATGAGCATCATTGGATCTCTTTGTTCCAACATTGCATTTATCAGCATTTTAATGATCAATCATTTTGAGTAAAATAACTTCTATAGCAACGGCAACACCTGTTCACCAACATTCGCAGGATACCCTGTTCGAATTTGCAAACAAAGTGTTTTGCAACAATGAAACTGACAGTAGAAAACTACGTTTCCTTTACAGGCAAAGTGGTATTCAATTCAGGCATTCTGTATTGCCTGATTTTGGCAACATCGAAACTGCTCGCAACATGTTTCCAGATTCAGATGACTTGGAGCCATTTCCCTCGATAGAACAAAGAATGAGCCTTTATGAAAAAGAAGCCGTTCAACTTTCGGTAAAAGCCATCACTGATTGTATTGTAGGGAAAATAAATACTGTTGATATCACTCACCTTATCACCGTGAGCTGCACGGGTATGAGTGCGCCTGGGTTAGATTTGGAGATCATGGAATTGATGGGCCTCTCTCCCAACCTTCATCGAACCTCCGTAAATTTTATGGGTTGTTATGCCGCCATTCATGGGCTAAAAATGGCAGATGCCATATGTGCAAAGCAACATCATGCAAATGTGGTATTGGTTTGTACAGAATTGTGTACCCTGCATTTTCAAAAAGAAATTTCTGCAGACAACATGATGTCTTCACTCTTATTTGCAGACGGCTCTGGTGCCATGCTAGTGCAGAACAATCAACACAAAGGTTTTTGTTTGAACCATTTTTTTTCGGAAGTGGCATTTAAAGGAAAAAAAGACATGTCGTGGCAACTGTCTAAAACCGGTTTCCTAATGACCCTCACAGGTTACGTTCCTGAGCTATTAAAAACAGATTTTAATACATTGGTACAAAAAGCTTTGGAGGCCAGCGGATCTCAACAAAACGAAATAGATTATTGGTGCATTCATCCAGGAGGTAAAAAAATACTCGAAGCCATCAATAGCAGTTTGAATTTAGAACCGGGGGCTTTACAAGCTTCCTATGATGTGCTGAAACAATACGGCAACATGAGTTCTGCCAGCATCGTTTTTGTATTGAAAGAAATTTTAGAACATATTCAAACCAACAACATTGAAGAAGCCAGGGTGTTTGGCGCAGCATTTGGGCCCGGATTGACCATGGAAACCTTTTTGGCAACCTATGAGTAGATTTTTACAACGATCCCCTAAAACAGAACTGCTGGATGCGGCGGATATTCCTTTTGCAGACATCCAACAGAATATGCTGGAGTTAGATAAAATCAATCATCTGCTAGGCGGCCATCGCATAACGGTAAAGGGTATTAGAAGTTTAATTCCAACAAACAGCACGGCCATCAGCATTTGTGAAATTGGTTGCGGAGGGGGTGATAATTTAAAAGTGATTTATGATTATTGTACAAAACTCAACATTCAAATTTCGCTGATAGGAATCGATATCAAGGAAACCTGTATTAGTTTCGCATCCGAAAAAAATACTGCCCTACCCTGTCGCTGGATTTGTAGCGATTACGAACTGGTTAATTTTGAAAACAACCCTCCAGATATTATTTTTTCCTCCCTGTTCTGCCATCATTTTAGCAACCAGTCATTAACAACCATGCTGCAATGGATGCAACAAAACAGTCGCGTTGGTTTTTTTATCAACGATCTGCACCGTCATCCATTTGCGTATTATTCTATCAAATGGCTCACCCGTTTGTTTTCAAAATCGTACCTCGTTAAAAACGATGCTCCCATTTCTGTTGAACGAGGTTTTATTAAAAAGGAATGGGAAAACTTGTGTGGGCTGGCAGGCATCAAACCGGTATCTATTCAATGGCAATGGGCATTTCGTCACCTCATCGTTTATAAAAAATGAGCCAGCAAATTGTATACGATACAGCTGTTATTGGCGGTGGTTTAGCGGGGCTCAGCGTTGCTATTGAACTCGCAAGCAGCGGACACAAAGTGCTGCTACTTGAAAAAGAAGCCTACCCTTATCACAAAGTTTGTGGAGAATACATTAGCATGGAGAGCAAACCTTTTTTACAGCAATTGGGCATTCCATTCGACAGCCTTCAGCTACCCTTTATCAACAAACTGATTGTTTCTGCTCCTGATGGAACCTTACTTCAACAGCCACTTTCTCTCGGTGGTTTCGGTATCAGTCGCTACAAGCTCGATGATATGCTCAAAGAAATTGCCCTACAAAAAGGGGTGACCCTTTTGCAACGCACCAAAGTAAACGATGTGCAATTTGAGAATGAAAAATTTGAAATAAAAACAGCACAACAATCTTATTTCAGCAAAACTTGTTGTGGGGCTTTTGGGAAAAAAGCCAACCTCGATGTTTTGTGGAATCGCCCTTTTAGTCGCATACAAGCCAGGAAACTCAATAAATATATGGGGGTGAAATACCATATCAAGACCGATTTTCCGGCTGATACCATCGCATTGCACAATTTTGAAAACGGTTACTGTGGCATCTCTAAAATTGAAGATGATCGGTATTGTTTGTGTTACCTTACCCATGTTTCAAACCTAGACGACAACCAGCATTCCATTGCACAAATGGAAGAAGTGGTGTTAAAAGCCAATCAACACCTATCCAAAATTTTAAACAATGCAGAGATTCTTTACGAAAAACCCGTTTCCATTGCACAGATCAGCTTCATGAAAAAAAGCCAAATAGAAAATCATGTACTGTTGTTGGGAGATGCGGCAGGTCTTATTACGCCTCTTTGTGGCAATGGCATGAGCATGGCATTGCATTCGGCAAAAATTGCTGCAGCATGCATCCATGATTTTTTGCAACAAAAAATCAGCAGAGCTCAAATGGAAAAAAAATATGTATTGCAATGGAAAAAAACTTTTGCCACCCGTTTGTGGTTCGGAAGAATGATTCAACGTTTTTTTGGAAAAGCAGAAAGTACCAACCGTTTTATAGCTTTTATGAAACCAGTGCCTTGGTTAACCCGCTGGCTCATTAAACAAACACACGGTAAACCCTTTTGATGATGAATTAAAACATCATGCTGTCTACCTTCTGTAACATTTTGAAATGAGCTTTACTGGCCATCCTGAATCGCAAACCCTTCCAGAAGGGCCAAGGTTGTATGCCTTTTTTACGATTGTATTTACTAATAACGTACAGGGCTTCCCAATGTTTTAAAATTTCTTTATAAGCAGCATTCAGCGTATATCCGGTATCATAAATATGATTGGGTTCTGCACCGCAACCATTGTATTCTAAAATAGAAAAGTTTTTGCCTTGCTTTAAGTCTTCTATGCTGTTACAAAGTATATCATAACGGCCATAAAAAAAATCGTTTATACTCAAACTGATCTCATCAAAAATGGCCACCAGTTGTGCATCGATGTGTTCTTTTAAATCGATAAAATGCGCACCCCTGTTGTGATTGGCTGCATGGCTCAACATATATTTTTCTCCTTCTGGTAGCACGCGATGCCAATGTTGTTTGTGTTTGCTGTGCAACTCTCCCACTCGTTTGGCAGCCTTTGGATGTAATAATACCAGCTGCTCTAAGGTATGAAAACCGTCTCCTGTAACGTTCAACGGAATTTTGTGTAGAAATCCGGTTACTTCACCCTTATTAGATTGTGGATGTCTGATATAAAATACACTCACTTCCATGGGGTAAGTCACCAACCTTTGTATGATGTATTCTACAGGTACATGTTCGTGGTATTTTTTCAATTCTGCTACATCGTCTACTTTGCGAAACAATACCCCAGCGCTGCCGACTTCTGGTTTTACCACGAGGGGGAAATCTATATTTTTTTGATAAACTGCTTCTAACACTTTTTCAAAAGATTGAGATGGCAGTACATTGAGCGTGGTGGGATAAAGATGCGTGGGAAGCAAATCGTACATTTCTTTTTTGGGTTCGCCATCCATACCCCCGAAAGTAAGTTTGGGATTACTGGGTGTAAAATACCAAACCCAACCCGAACGCAGTATGTTCCAGGCCCAAAAAGGAACCAATGGAGCATATATGAGTTTAAATGGCCAATTTTCCCAGCTGGCAATGTTTTTCAGATTCTTCAAGCGTAGGCGTTAATTTGAAAAATAAATGTAACATAGGAAACATCCATCACAAATTCTTGTTTACTTTGTTACAATAAAACGATTGATTATGCATGTACCAACAATGGCGGAATTTGCGGCGAGTGGCGAGCAGCCTGAAGTGTTGTTTTGGGTAGGCTGTGCCGGTAGTTTCGACCAACGGGCTCAAAAAATTACCAAGGCTTTTGTTACCATATTAGATAAAATTGGAATTAAATATGCCATCCTTGGTAAAGAAGAAATGTGCACTGGAGATCCAGCGCGCAGGGCTGGAAACGAATTTATGTTTCAGATGATGGCCTACCAAAATATTCAAATCCTTAATGGCTATGGTATTAAAAAAATTGTAACCGCCTGCCCGCATTGTTTTAACATTCTAAAAAATGAATACCCAGAATTGGGCGGCACTTACGAAGTCATTCACCACGCCAGTTTTTTACAGGATTTGATCAATGAAGGAAAAATTGTGATGAAGGAAGACGGTGCTTTCAAAGGTAAAAAAATCACTTACCACGATAGTTGTTACTTGGGCCGTGCCAACGGAATTTATGAAGCGCCCCGAAAAGTATTGGAAGCCATGGATGTAGCGTTGGTAGAAATGAAGCGTTGCAAAAGCAATGGATTGTGCTGTGGTGCAGGTGGAGCTCAAATGTTTAAAGAAGAAGAGACAGGCGATGTGCGTATCAACATCGAGCGTAGCAATGAAGCATTGGAAACCGGCGCATCGGTAATAGCTGCCGCTTGTCCGTTTTGTAATACCATGCTCACAGACGGGGTTAAAAACAAAGAAAAGGAAGACGAAGTAGCCGTGCTCGATATTGCTGAATTGGTAGCTGCTTCTATTTAATAAACATAATTTTAAGAAATGGATTTCGAAATACAACAACATTTACCAGAAGATTTTCATCCGCAGTCAAGGGTATGGATTTACCAAAGCGATCGCTTGTTTAGCATCAGTGAGGCCCTGGAAATAGAGCCCATGTTACATGCTTTTGTGAGCAATTGGAAGAGCCACGGTACCCCAGTAAAAGGTTACGGCAATTTGTTTTTCGGCAGGTTTATTGTGCTCATGGCCGATGAAACCGCCACAGGAGTAAGCGGTTGCAGTACCGATAGTTCTGTACACCTTATCAAAGCCATCGAAGAAAAATTTCAAGTAGCTATGTTTAACCGACAATTGCTGCAATTTATCATTAAAGACAAAATTGAACAGCTGCCATTGTCGCAACTCAATTATGCTATCATCAATGGCTTTGTAAATGAAACTACCATGTATTTCGATCACACCGTAGCTACCAAAGAAGCGTTGCTGCAGCATTGGATAAGGCCTGCAGGAGAAACATGGTTGGCAGAAAAGTTTAAAACAATCTCCTCATAAAATAAGCATGTTGGTTTACTGGATGTTTTAGAACAGTTATTCTTTTAAATGAAATTTAGGTAAAAAAGGGCGTTTACCCCTTCACGTTAGTAGCTGATTTTTGCACATTTTTTGGAGCTGCTGGTTTTTTAGCTGCTGCTTTTTTCTTCGCCATCTTTCTAAAATTATAGCTCGCCGTGATGCGGAAATTGCGTGTATTGCTGATACTATAAGTTTCTAGGTTGTAATTTGGCGCCTGTATGTAGTTACGGAATTGCTGTTGCCGAAATGGATCTACCATCACAAAACCCAATGTGAGGTTTTTCTTTAAAAATTTGTGCTGTGTACCAACCGTTGTTCTCACATTGTTCCTCACCGTACCCTGTGGATTGGCGAAACGATGGTAATTCATATTGCCATTTACGCTAAAGAGCTGGTTGTAAAAGTAACTGAAATTAACGCTGGTATTAAGTCCACCGTTGTTTTTAAACCGGTTGTTGGTTTGGTCAAAGGCGCTGTACACATTGTACACATACCTGCTGTTGGCATTTATTTTCCAATTTTTACCAAGGCTAAACCCACCCCAAATACTGGCTTCATACTCTTTTCTGCCGCTGAGGTTAAACCAACTGGTTTGCGTTTTTCCATCAGGCTGAAGGGTTCTGATAGAACTGTAAATTTGTTGCAGCGCATTGTATCCAACAGAAACATTGAGGTTGAAATTTTTATTCCAATAGCCTCCAATCACATCAAAATTATCAGAGAAATAAGGTAATAGAAATGGATTGCCGAAACGGATGTTGTAGGGATCAGCATAATCGATTGATGGATTGAGCTGACCAATTTCCGGGCGTTGAATACTGCGTTTATAGCTTCCCGTTATGTTGTATCCATTTTTCCATTTTTGTTGGAGCGTGAAAAATGGCAACAAACTATAATTAGAATTGCTGTAATCTAAAGGATTGTTTACTATGTTAAATGCGGTGCTGCCCCACTCTTGTTGCAAGCCCGTTGTAACAGAAAGGTTGGGCGTGAATAAATACCGCACTGAGCTGTTGAAGCTAAAAATATGCTGATAAAATTCAAAATTGTTGCTCAACAAATCGTTTGGAATGGGCAAGCTATCCGTTTTAGTCCTGTACGATGTTTGAAGCTGGTTGTGCGTATTCAACCTTTGTGCAACTGCAGTAAAACTGAGCAATGTCTTTTTATCTTTGAATGGTTTATCGTAGTTCACTCTTAGAGAAATGGTTCTATTACCAATGTTTGTAAGTTGCTGCTGGGTAGAATCTGACATCACTTTGCCACTGTCTACACTCAAAAACTGCTGGTAAAAAAATCGGCTATTATCGCTGTTGGAAGCCGCCCCATTTGCTACAATCCTCAACACTTCACCAGCGGTATTTATTTTGAACGCATAGCCCAGTGTACCCGACAAATTTCTGCTGCTGGCGTCGCTGGTCACTGCCCTGTTGCTAAGGCGGTACAAATCATCAAACTGGTTAATGTTGCTGTATTCCGTAGCACTCAAACCATCAACACTATTGGTATTAAAAACAGAGGACATGCTGATGGAGTGTTTTTTATTAAAATCGTAATTTACAGCAGCTTGAAAGTTAGGGCGTAAGTTCTTGGTCTGATTTTCTCCAATGGTTTTAAAAAAATTACTGCTGTCTGCATACAAATTGTTGCGAACGCTGTAACTGTTTCCCAGAAATTTGCTATAGTTAAATCCAGTATTCAAGTTGAATGAAAACTTTTTTTTGCGATAACTGTAACTGCCATTTAAACCCAATTCACCCCTTGAACCTGCACTAAAATTGATCCGGCCACTTTTACCTACTTTCCCCTTTTTGGTAACAATGTTGATTATCCCACCGCGTTCATTGGCAAATTGCGGTGGTGGATTGGTGAGCACTTCAATTTTTTCGATCATACTCCCCGGCATACTTTCCAGCAAATCCTGCAACTGTCGGGCATTCATCTCCACTGGTTTGGAATCGATCAAAACCTTTACATCTTTACCCCGCATTTGTATTTTACCGTCGTCATCTACTGTAACAAGGGGCGTTTGTTTTAGCAACTCTGTGGCGGTAGCACCTGCTGAAAGCGCAGACTCCGAAGCATTGTAGGTGATTTTTCCGTCTTTGTTTTCTATCAATGGTTTTTCAGCAAAAATGGTCACGGTTTCCAAATCTGTAGTAGCGATAGACAGTTTGATATCGCCCAGGTTAAAATCGGATCGATCTGCACGAATGTGAATACTGTCTAGCTTAAAACTGCCATATCCCATCATTTTGATAGAGATACCATAATATCCGAAGGCAATTTTTTCGATGAAGAAAGAACCATTTTCATCGGTAAGCAAAGTTTGCAAAGGTTCTGTTGATATGCCCGATTTTGAAACCGTAATGGTTGCCCCTACCAATGCTTTATTGTTTCTTGCATCCATTACATCGCCAGCAATCAAAATTTGCCTGGGTTTATCCTGTGCAATTAGAACGGAATGAAAGAAAAACAAGAGGCAGCCAATCAGTTTTGGTTTCAAACATTTATTTTTTAAAATAGCATTAACAAATGTAAGAAATCGAGCCGATGATTGTTGTTTTTATACGATCAGAAGGGATTAGAGCATTTTAAATAACTCAATCAATTGATATTTAATACCGATTGGACAAACAATATAGTCCAATATCGGCTATCGCCTCATTGTACTATTTGTTTGATACCATCGGCATTTACCACTGTAAGATTTATAAAATATTGGCATATTATATAAATCACATTGGTATAATCTACCTCGTTGCTGACAATCTGGCACTTTTGATCTAATTTCTGTTATCTTTGTTCCCTAAATTTAGAATGCTGGATGCAGGAACTTTTATTGAATAAAACGCACGACGAAAACAGGCAGGGTGAAGCGTTTGCGCCACTTGCTGAAACGGATCGTGTAGCACACAAACATTTTTACATTGAAAGTTATGGCTGTGCCATGAATTTTGCTGACAGTGAGGTAGTGGCTTCTATTTTACAGGAAGAAGGATTTGGGGCTACCAGCAGCATAGAAAACGCAGACCTCATATTGGTCAACACCTGTTCAATTAGAGAAAGGGCGGAAGACAGGGTTCGTCAAAGGCTCACCGTTTTTAGGTCACTCAAAAAAAACAAACCTGGCCTCGTAATCGGTGTGCTGGGCTGTATGGCCGAAAGGCTGAAAGCCAGTTTTTTGGAAGAAGAAAAATTGGTGGATATCGTAGTGGGTCCCGATGCCTATAGAAGCTTACCATCGTTGGTGGAAGAAGCTTACGGTGGTCAAAAAGGCGTGAATGTACAATTGAGCAGGGATGAAACTTATGCTGATATTGCGCCTATCCGCCTAAACAGCAATGGCGTAAATGCCTACGTGAGCATCATGCGGGGTTGCAACAACATGTGTTCATTTTGTGTGGTGCCCTTCACCCGTGGCAGAGAACGCAGTAGAGATGCGCAAAGTATTTTACTCGAATGTGAAACTTTGTTCAACGATGGTTACAGAGAAGTTACTTTATTAGGGCAGAATGTTGACAGTTACCACCAGGCTGAAACAGCCCATTTACCGGAAATTACTTTTGCAAAATTGCTGGAGAAAGTAGCATTGATCTCCCCACTTTTAAGGGTACGTTTTTCTACCTCACATCCAAAAGATATTACAGACGAGGTGCTTTTCACTATCAAACAATACGATAACATTTGCAACTACATTCACCTGCCCGTTCAAAGCGGAAGCAGTCGTGTACTGCAAATGATGAATCGCACTTACAGCAGAGAATGGTACATCGCCAAAGTGAACCGCATCAGAGAATTGATTCCTGATTGTGGTTTGTCAACCGACATGATCACCGGTTTTTGTACCGAAACAGAAGAAGATCACCAAGAATCTTTAAGCCTGATGAACTATTGCAAATACGATTTGGCCTATATGTATTTTTATTCTGAAAGGCCTGGAACACTGGCTGCCAGAAGGTTTGAAGACGATGTGCCATTGGAAGTTAAAAAGAGAAGATTACAGGAAATGGTAGACCAACACAGAATTCATTCTTTGCAGAGTATGCAAAGAGATGTGGGTAAAACATTCCCGGTTTTGATAGAAGGTGTGTCTAAAAGAAACGAACAGGAAATGTTTGGCAGAACCGGACACAACAAAGTAGTGATTTTTGCCAAAGACAACCATCAAAAAGGGCAATATGTAGACGTAACAATAGATAGTTGTACGGCTGGAACCCTGATGGGAACTGTACTTTGATTGATAAATTCAGCACGTTTTAAAGAATGCTTTTAGCGTAACAAACAGCATTCAAAATGAAACAGTATTAACATTTATGAGTTGTTCAACAACAATTAAAACAATTTTATTCCTAACAGAATGGATACACAATCTATAAAAAATCGATTTGCCATCATTGGCAATTCACCAGCACTCAATCATGCTTTGAATGTGGCCATACAAGTGGCCAATACCGATTTGAGTGTGTTGATCAACGGCGAAAGTGGCGTTGGTAAAGAAGTGTTTTCTCAAATCATTCATGCCCTTAGCGCCAGAAAACACAATCCTTTTATTGCGGTAAACTGCGGTGCCATTCCTGAAGGCACGATAGACTCAGAGTTATTCGGACATGAAAAAGGATCTTTCACTGGAGCGGTAGACAGCAGGAAAGGTTATTTTGAAACCGTGAACGGCGGCACCATCTTTTTAGACGAGATTGGTGAAATGCCCCTCGGAACACAGGCTCGTTTGTTGCGGGTACTCGAAACCGGCGAATACATTCGGGTGGGTAGCAGCAAAGTTCAAAAAACAGACGTAAGGGTAATTGCAGCCACCAACAAAGAGTTGCTAGAGTTTACGCAGAACGGCCGTTTTAGAGAAGATCTTTATTATCGCTTAAACACCGTTCCCATTAGGGTTCCGGCATTGCGAGATCGGAAAGAAGACGTGTTGTTGTTGTTCAGAAAATTTGCAGCCGACTTTGCAGACCGCTACAAAACCGGCTCGATACAATTGAATGATGAAGCCAGGCAGGTGCTCATTAATTATACATGGCCAGGCAATGTGAGGGAATTAAAAAATATTGCTGAACAAATTTCGGTGTTAAGTCAGGATAAAAACATCAATGCCGATCAACTTAGAAGTTTTTTACCAGATCACCAGTACACAAGACTACCGGTATTGTCTGGTGGAGCCGCTGCAGTGAGCCAAACAGAATTTGCCAACGAAAGGGAGATCTTGTACAAGCTTTTTTTCGATATGAAAAAAGACGTGAACGAACTCAAAAAAATGTTTTTCGATTTGTTGCAAAACCCAGGAATGACAAAACATTCACCGGTATTTGCGGGAGAAAACATCAATCAACTCAAAGAATTTTCGGTGGCAGCCAACAATTTGTCCTCTACTTATAGTGCGCCTTCTTCTTCAGTAATTTTGCACAACAACAACGATAATTCCATTCAACATCATGAAGATGTGGAAGAATCATTGAGTATTGTTGACAAAGAAAAAGAACTTATTATCAAAGCGCTTAAAAAACACCGTGGAAAAAGAAGAGATGCTTCACTCGATCTGGGCATCAGCGAAAGAACCTTGTACAGAAAACTCAAGGAATACGATATCGAAGACCTATAAACAATTATCCGTTCCTTTTCATCGACATAATAAAAACAAGATGCCAATTTTTTTTAAATACACTCAACTCGCTTTCATCGGAAGTTTTTTACTGCTGCTCAGTGGATGCTCCTCTTGTAAATATGGCTTTAAAGATATATCGCCATTGCCTCCAGAAGTGAAAACTTTCAGGGTAAATTATTTAGAGAACAAAGCTCAGTATGTGAATACACAGTTGAGTCCACAATTAACAGAACAACTAAAACGCAAGATCATCAACACGGTAAGGCTTAAACAAACCAACAGTGAAGATGCGCATTACGATATTAGTGGTTTTGTGTCGCAGTATTATACCAGCACCATCAGCATTACTGCCAATAGCAGTAGTGGCAACAGGCTAACCGTAGGCTTTCACCTCATTTTTAGAAACACGTTGGATGATACAAAAAGCTTTGAAGCCGACCTAACCAGAACCTTCGACTTTGCAGCCACTTTATCGCTGGCAGATGCCGAACGTAGTTTGAATGAAACTATCGTAAACAATTTGGTAGACGAGATCTTTAATAAAATATTTTCTAACTGGTAATTGATTTGCCAATTGCTAGATAATCTTATAGTTTTGACGAATGGCGTTTAACCCACTTTATAAAAAAATATTCAACAGAGCCCTCGAAGAAGCTGGCAATGAAGCTTTTCTGCAACAGGTAACCAAAGCGTATCCTTATTTTTCGATGGCTCATTTTTTTTTGTTGAAAAATACTGATCCTAAAAGTAGTGACTACCCTACTATCGCTGCTAAGACTGCACTGCACATCAACAATGCTTTTTTGCTGTACACTCAATTACAAAAAACCACGCTGGAAGATGGGATTGATTTGCCAGAAATGAACCAACCTACTGTAACAGTTGCCTCCGAAGCAACAGTTATAACAGAAGAACAGAAACTTGAAACGGAAGAAGCAGACACGTTAATGGTTACCAATTTACAAGTGGAAGAAGACTATGCCGATTTATCTTTGATGGAGAAAGCAAAGGAAGTGGAGCAAACCGAAATAGTAAATGTTGAAGCAGTTGTAGCAGAATCTAGCATTGTTTTAAACCACGATAAGGAAGTGCAGGATGAAGAATGGAGTCCGGCTGTTGCCGAACAAAGTTCCAACGAAACGGCTCCCCAAATAAATATTCCAAAGCCCATTGTTGAAACAGCCGATAGTTTGGTGTTTGAACCATTGTACACTTCCGACTATTTTGCATCGCAGGGTATTAAATTGTTGCAAGAACCCTTGCCTACTGATAAACTGGGCAAACAACTCAAAAGCTTTACAGAATGGTTAAAAACCATGAAAAAAGTGCACGATGCCCCGCCTTTGCTGAACGATCAAGTAGATAGCTCAGTACAGCATTTAGCGGAGATCAGCAACAAAGATGCGGAGGTGATGACCGAAACCATGGCAGAGGTTTTTTTGCAGCAGGGCAAAAAAAATAAAGCAAAAGAAATATATGTAAAATTAAGTTTGCTCAATCCTCACAAAAGCGCTTACTTTGCAGCCAAATTAGAAAATCTTAAATAGAAGAACATGTTAGTTTTATTCGGCGTATTAATTATTATTGCCTCTGTAATTTTAGGTTTGATCGTTTTAATTCAAAACCCTAAAGGTGGTGGATTGTCTGGCTCTTTGAGCGGTATCGGCAGTCAGATAATGGGCGTGAAACAAAGTACAGATGTATTGGAAAAAGGTACCTGGGTATTTGCTGCCATCGTAGGTATTCTTTGTTTGGTTTCACCTGCTTTTATTCCAAAAGAAGGCGGCGCATCGGCAAACGACGATTTGTTGAAAAATGCACCAGTTACAACACCACAGCAGAAAGCAGCACCTGCTGCCAACATGCCTGGTGCAGTAATGCCAGCACCAACGCCAGCAATGCCAGACACAAACAAATAAAACATTTACAATTATTTATAACCCCGCTCACAAAAGGCGGGGTTTTTTATTTTACTTTGTTGTTAGAATCATCATAGCAATTATGAAAAAAATTGGTTTCATCCTGTTAGTCGTCATTCTCGTTGTTGTTGCCTACATTGGCTGGCAAGTATTTGGAGCCACGTGCTCCTGCCGATAAATATCTCTATGTTAAAACTGGCGCAGATTACAACAGCGTGTTAACCACACTCCAACAAGAGAAGATGATCAGTGGCACCCGGATTTTTAACATGCTCGCCAAACGGGCACACTATCCACAAAACGTAAAATCGGGGCGGTATGAAATTAAAAATGGCATGAGCCAGTACAATTTGGTACGCATGCTCAAGTCTGGCAACCAATCGCCGGTTAAACTGGTCATCAATAAACTCCGCACAAAAGAAGATTTGGCTAAAAAAATTGGTCAGCAATTCGAATGCGATTCATTGGAAGTAATTCGATTTTTGTCGAGCAATGATTCTCTTCAACCCTTTCAACTAGATTCTCATACGGTAATGACAACAGTGATTCCAAACACTTATTTTTTTCATTGGAATGGATCATTTAAAAAGTTATTTACCCGTTTGAACAACGAGCACGATCGTTTTTGGAACGAAACCCGCCTCAAAAAAGCGGCTGCAAAAAACATGACGGCAGCACAAGTGTACAGCATGGCCAGCATCGTAGAAGAAGAAACCAATAAACTGGACGACAAAGGCCTGATTGCCAGCGTTTACATCAACAGAATAAATAAAGGCATGAAATTGGAGGCAGATCCAACAGTAAAATATGCCATGCGCAACTTTGGCTTAAAAAGAATTTCATTTGATCACTTACAATACCCGTCTGTGTACAACACTTATCGAAACATAGGTTTGCCGCCGGGCCCCATCTGTACCCCCTCTATGGAAACAATCGAAGCGGTATTGGATGCGCCAGAAACAAATTACATCTTCTTTGTAGCCAAGCCCGATTTTAAAGGTTATTCAAATTTTGCATCCACCTATACCGAACACCTCGTGTATGCCAAACAATACAGAGACGCACTAGATGAACTCATTAGAAAAAAAGCAGCAGCAGCTAAATAAATAAATTTGTTAAAGATTCGAAGAATATTACTTACTAAAACGCCCATTGGTTTTCTAATAAGGAAAAGCAAGGTTTGGCAGCCGCCAGGCTTTGAATCATTGCCCCTATACGATGTGGTACGCTTTTTTTGGTCGCAGGTAAAAACCAATGGCCTTTCAGAAAGAGCCGCTGCTATTTCTTACAACTTTGTGATGGCCATTCCGCCCTCCCTGCTCTTTTTACTCACCCTGATTCCAAACCTGCCGTTCTTCTCAAAAAAAACGCTGAAGTTAGAATTGCGCTCGCTCATTTATGACATCATTCCCTCTAAAGTGTACAACAAAGAAGTCATTAAGTTTGTAGACAGTTTTATAGACAACTCCCGAATTGGTTTGCTGTCATTTGGTTTGCTGTTATCGTTGTTTTTCGCATCCAATGCCATCATGGGATTGATGAAAGCGTTTAACCGTAGGAGTTACCATGGTTTTGAAACCAGAAAAGGGTTGTTGGAAAGATGGATCGCATTAAGGGTTACCATCGCTATTTTTGGTTTGCTGTTGGGATACCTTATTTTATTGATCATGCAGGGAGCACTTTTAGAGATGATAGTTAGCAATGAATTACTTCGTGGGGTTATTTCCTATACCCGATGGGCCCTCATTATTGGTTTGTTGTACCTCATCATTGCTTTTATTTACAAACAGGTTCCTTCGGTAAAAGTAAAATGGAAGATGAGGTCTCCAGGCGCCTTGTTGGCCACTACATTGAGCATCATTGCTTCTTTCGGGTTTTCTATTTTCGTAGATAATTTTGGCAAATACAATGCTTTGTACGGTTCTATCGGTACCGTCATGGTGATCATGGCGCTTATTTTTATCAATGCATTGGCGCTGCTCATCGGATTCGAACTCAATGTGAGCATTAAAACCCTCAAAGCACAGGCACATTTGCGACAACAGGAAGAGGCAGCCCAAAAATTGAATGATTCTTTGCCGATTGACGCCCCATTGAAATAACTTGTGATTTATAGTTTACCATTTTAACATATCAGTGATTAATTTTGTCTATCAGCTTATATAAAAAAATTATACCATGAAAAAAATATTAACAGGCCTAACCTTTGCTGCCCTCTTGGGTTCATTGGCATTTACCGTAGCAAGTACAGAACCAATTACCATTGGAGCCGATTTGCCGAAAGCAGACGTAAAAATGCAAGACGTAAGTGGTAAGATGATCAGCATCAAAGACGCTGCTAAAGCAAACGGAGTATTGGTGATGTTTAGTTGCAATACCTGCCCATACGTGTTGAAGAACCAAGATCGTACAGTAGAGATCGCTGCCTATGCGCTTCAGAAAGACCTTGGCGTAATTGTGTTGAACAGCAATGAAGCTTACCGTACCAAAGACGATAGCTTTGACGCCATGAAAGCTTATGCCAAAGACCAAAAATACAATTGGAGTTATGTGGTTGACAAAAACCACGAAATAGCCGATGCATTTGGTGCCAACCGCACCCCAGAAGTTTTTATGTTCGATAAAAACATGAAGTTGGTTTATCATGGAGCCATCGATGACAATCCATCAGATGCTACGGCA
>JBIIPY010000119.1:0-6930 GCA_044342365.1 Ferruginibacter sp.
TTGAGATTTAAGCAATTCCCATTGAAGAATAGGAACCTAATCATTTGTCTAAAGCCTACATACTATTTTTTGGTTCAATTATTTGACAAAATTTATATTTGAATAGGCATAGAAATGATTAGTTTTAATTTAAAATTCATTAAATTTGAAATATGAATTGGAAAGATTACATCGTTTCAGATAAAGATGTTTTACTTGGAAAACCTACCATTATAGGCACACGTATTTCAGTTGAACATATCGTTGGTTTAATGGCACAAGGTTGGAATGAAACTCAAATTTTAGAAAACTATCCACGACTCTCAAAAGAATCGTTGCAAGCCGTCTTTTTATATATTCAAGAATGTATGCATGATGGACTCCTTTTTTCTCCAGTAAAAAAGACTGCGTGAAATGTCTGTAAAGTTATTAGCGAATGAGAATTTCCCTTACAAAAGCATTCATTATCTAAGAGATAAGGGTTATGATATCGTATCGATAGGAATGGACAATCCGAGTATCAAGGATGACGAGATTATGGAAATAGCTGCAAAAGAAGAAAGAACAATTTTGACATTTGACAGAGATTATGGCGAGCTCATCTTCAAACACAACTACAAACCTGAGAAAGGCGTTGTTTATTTAAGGCTTACCGAATATGAACCAGAGTTACCTGGATATATTATTGAAGAGATTTTACTCGATAAAGAAATAGATTTAAAAAATGCCTTGACAGTTGTTGACAAAAATGGGTTGCGACAGAGAAAATATTGAATTTTTCTCACCTCGAACCATACTAATGGTGTGAGATTTACCCAAACACTTCAAAGTATAATTAATATCCCACCCTACCCATTCTTACCACTCAATACCAATTCTCTAACTGTAAAAATTTCAAACTCTTCTAAGTATTTTTTTAACCGTTTGGTAATGCATTCGTCAAGCAATATTTTCATTGAGAATATTTGATGATGTTTCAATTAATTTTTGTGACATTTCGAGAACTTTTATAACCTGATTCCTGCTAACTCCTTCAAAGTCTTCAAGGAAAATTTCAATTGTTTCACCGGTTTCTAAATAATCAAAAAGATTTTTAATAGGCACTCTGGTTCAGGAAAAAACCGGAGTTCCACCTAAAATTTCGGAGTCTATATTTATTACACCTGTGTCCATAATTTTTAAATTTAGATGATTAAATTTACGGTATTTATTTGGGACTATGATGTCGAAAAGGGGTTACTTTGAACAAAAGAAACTCTTCAAGCGGTTTATTTATACATACAAAGCTGTATGCAAGATGGATTTTTTTCTTCCAACTTAAAAAGGTCTATTTAAATCTACCCATTCTTCCCCGTCAACATGGGCACAAAGCTAAAAGCATCAAAAGATTCTTCTACATAAGTTCCATCTGCTTGTTTGGTCAATCTGTGCATTCTTTGCTTGTCATCACCTTCATTTACCGGTATCACCATCAAACCACCGGTTTTTAATTGTGCGATGAGTTTGGGAGGTATAAAAGGTGCAGCGGCCGTGATGATCACTTTATCGAAGGGTGCATAAGTGGGCAATCCTTCAAAACCATCGCCATAAAAGAATTTGAGGTGAGGATATTTTTTTCGGAACACAAATTCCTTCGATTTATCGTACAAATTTTTCTGCCTTTCGATCGTAAATACTTTTGCACCCATTTCTGCCAATACGGTAGCCTGGTACACGCTTCCAGTACCTATTTCCAACACTTTATCGTGTGGCTGTATTTTCAACAACTGGGTTTGGTAAGCAACCGTGTAAGGTTGAGAAATGGTTTGTCCATCGCCGATGGGGAACGCCCTATCCTCATAAGCCGTTAATTCTAAAGCAGAATCTAAAAAATAATGCCGGGGAACATTGTTCATCGCTGCCAACACGTTCTCATCGGTGATGCCGTTGGAACGAAGTAAATCCATCAATTGTTTTCGCAATCCTTTGTGGCGATATGTGTCGTCGTATATTCTCATTCCTGGCAGTTGATCTGGTGGTTTCACTTGCAAGATAAAAAAAATGCCGGTGATGAGCCGGCATTTTATGAAGAAGTGTGTTATTTGTTGTAGGTACTGCCGTTAAATGCAGCCATTGAGTACATTGAACAAAACGTAGTTTACGACAGCTGAAGTTCTTTTTGTAGCCGCTCTATTTTTTGATCTAATAACAATGCTGTGGCATCAAATTGATCGGCGCTAGAGAGGCTGCTGTTGACGCTAAAATAAAACTTTATTTTTGGTTCTGTTCCGCTGGGTCGAGCAGAAATTTTACTGCCATCAGCCAACACAAATTGTAGCACGTTGCTTTTTGGAAGATCTATTGTAAACGTACTCCCATCTGATAAATGGGTACCCAGTTGTAATTCATAATCGAGCAATTGTGCCACTGCAATGCCATCAAGCGTTTTAGGCGGATTGTTTCGATAAGATTCCATCATCGCTGCAATTTCTGCTGCACCATTCATGCCTTTTTTGGTGATGCTGATGAGGTTTTCTTTGTAAAACCCGTATTGAATGTAGAGATCCACCAGTTTTTCGAAAAGGCTTCTCCCTTTGTTTTTTTCATAAGCCGCCATTTCGCAGATGATGGTTACTGCGCTCACTGCATCTTTGTCGCGAATTTCATCGCCAATCATCAATCCAAAACTTTCTTCACCACCCACGATGTAATTTTCTTTTCCTTCTTTTTCTTTGATGAGCGAAGCAATCCATTTAAAACCTGTAAGCACATTGTAACAGTTTACCTCACTGGCTTTGGCGATCACATCAATCATATCTGTGGTAACGATGGTTTTAATTACCATATCGTTGGGTTGTGCAATGCCTTTTGCTTTGCGGGCTTCAATCATGTAGTTGAAGGCCAGCAATGCAGTTTGATTTCCGTTCAACAATATCCATTCGCCTTTGTTGTTTTTAACGCCCACACCTACTCTATCTGCATCTGGATCGGTACCCAATAAAATATCAGCATCCAATACTTTTGCTTGTGCAAGGCCGATGCTCATGGTTTCTCTTTCTTCGGGGTTGGGATAGGCTACGGTGGGGAAATTGCCATCAGGTATACTTTGTTCAGCCACCACGTTTACGTTGGTAAAACCAATGGCAGCAAGGGCAGGCGGCACCAATGTAATGCCGGTGCCATGTATGGGCGTGTATACAATTTTTAGATCGTGTTGTGCCACACAAACATCGGGATACACCGATAATCCTTTTACCATGTTGATGTAAAGTTCATCTACTTCTTTGCCAATGATTTGAATGTTTTGTTCACCCCCACTCCATTTCACATCATCTACCGAAGCAATTTTTTCTACTTCGATGATCACATTTTTATCGTGTGGTGGCACTAGTTGTGCACCATCATCCCAATACGCTTTGTAACCGTTGTATTCTTTGGGGTTGTGGCTGGCGGTACAAACTACCCCACCCTTGCAACCAAAATGACGTATGGCGAAACTCAGTTCGGGCGTGGGTCTTAGCGCTTCAAACAGGTATACTTTGATGCCGTTGGCAGCAAATACATTGGCGGTGATTTCTGCAAAACTTCGGCTGTTGTTGCGGCTATCGTGTGCTATTGCCACGCTAACATCATTTCCAAATGCTTTGATCAAATAATTTGCGAAGCCTTGGGTGGCCATACCAATGGTGTACTTGTTAATGCGGTTGGTGCCAATGCCCATGATGCCTCTCAAGCCTCCGGTGCCAAATTCAAGATTGCGGTAAAATGCATCGGCGAGTTCATCGGTATTGTTCAGTTGCAGTTTTTTGATGGTAGCTTTTGCGGCGTCATCGTAATTGCCATTCAGCCATTTATCTATTTTTCGTTGTATTGCAGCGTCCATATCTTATATAGTTTAAACATCCCCAAAAATATAATATTCATACTTGAATAACACAACTTAGGATTAATTTTGTTGATATGGTTGTTAGAGCATCATTATTTCGGAATTGGCGCCAGCACCTTCTACAATTGGTTGTGGGATGGGTACTCGTGGTGGGTTTCACAGTGGGTTCGTTCCGATGTTTTTCACAGGATTCTACAACTATACTTGCCACAACAAATCAATGGGCCACAACAGCCCGCATCAGGCATATAGACGAGATGCTGCAAAACGCAAGGGCTTTTTATGTTACAGACAGCTTAACAGAAAAGAGGGATGACCACAAACTCAATTTGTTTAAGCCTTTATCAATAAAAGAAAAATTACCAAGCTACTTCATTCCAAATCCTTCATTTAATGAACCTCTTTTTGACAGCACCCCTGCTTTGAGTAAAAAAACCATTCAAAAAAGGGTACGCATAGTGGCTGCTGCCAATGTTGTTATTTATGGTGGCGCCATGGTGGGTTTGTACCATGCATGGTACAAGAATTATCCGCAAAGTTCTTTTCATTTTTACAACGACATCAAAGAATGGAAGGGTATGGATAAAATTGGGCATGCGTACAGTGCTTATGCCGAAAGTAAGGTGAGCATGGAGTTGTGGCGTTGGACGGGCATCAGCAGAAAAAAAAGAATCTGGATTGGGGGTATGAGTGGAGCCGTGTACCAAACAGCCATTGAGGTACTGGATGGTTTTAGTGAGGAATGGGGTTGGAGTTGGGGCGATTTTGCAGCCAATATTGCTGGAAGTGGTTTATTGGTGGCACAGGAATTGGCCTGGGATGAACAAAGAATACAGATGAAATGGTCGTTTAACCGTAAGTGTTATGATGATCCTGAATTGAATGAAAGAAGCGATGAATTGTTTGGAGAGGGGTTGGCAGAAAGAATGCTAAAAGATTACAACGGCCAAACCTATTGGTTGAGTACCAGTTTAAAACCATTTTTTAAAAACAGCAAGATTCCAGCATGGTTACAAATATCGGTGGGAACCGGTGTAGAAGGGCTGTTTGGAGGTTATGAGAACATTGGCAAAGATGATAACGGTGTGGTAACATTTAACCGTACAGATATTCCCAGAAGAAGGCAATGGTATTTGGCACCCGATGTAGATTTAACTAAAATAAAGACCAACAAAAAGGGCATTAAAGTGGCCTTGCAAATATTGAATATCATCAAATTTCCTACGCCTTCCTTAGAGTACAGTGCGGGTAGTTTTAAGTGGAATTGGTTGCACTTTTAAAGTTGGGCGCTCCTCTTTACAATTCCCAGCAAACTTTTGTTTTACTTTTTATAACCATTTATTGAGCTATATTTTACGGGGAAAACCACCTCCAAACGTGGGGATATTCACTCAAATTAAAAGGTGAGATTGTTTAATTTTTCGGAATGAAAACGATCATCTTACAAACCCTTTTTCACAGAGGCCATGAATGTATTGGCATTTTTTTTAAGCAGGATATTGAGCTTAATAAAATTGTGAAGACCATCAAACACGTGAAGTTTAGCAAAACCCACAGTTGTTGGTATTTGCCCTTGAGCAGAACTACTTATACGAACCTGATGGATACTTTAAAGGGGGTTGCCAGTATAGATAATATTGGTTTGAAAGACTATTTGGTGAAAAGAAATGTGCTGATAAAAATTCCGAAAAAAACCGAAAAGGAAGATGAGTTTACGAGGCCATTGAAAAAAACGCAGATCAACATTATAGAGAATATTAGTTTAGAAAATGCTGCTGAGTTAAAAAAGTTTACAGATCATTTGGTGATGAAATCATACAGCCCCAGTACTGTAAAAACCTACCGATCGGAGTTTATTCAGCTATTGCAGCTTTTAAAAAACAAATCGGTGTTTGAATTATCTGCCGAGGAAATGAAACAGTACATTGTTTATGCCATTAAGCACCAGAAGATATCTGAAAATACGGCCCACAGTAGGCTAAACGCTTTAAAATTTTATTTTGAGCAGGTGTTGCGGAAAGAAAAATTTTTTTTGGAGATACCTCGCCCCAAGAAGCAGCAGCAGTTACCCAAGTTATTGAATGAAATAGAGATCAAAAGGCTGTTTAATGCGCTTACCAATAAAAAACACAAGGCCATGTTGTTTACAACCTACAGTGCGGGCCTGAGGGTAAGTGAGGTAGTAGATTTGAAGTTGGAGCACATTGACAGCGAAAGGATGCAAATTTTTGTGGAGAGTGGCAAGGGCAAAAAAGACAGGTATGTAAACTTGAGTCCGGTATTGCTCGACATTTTGCGCCAATATGTGAAGATGTATGATCCTGCGCCGAGGGTATATTTGTTTGAGTCGGAGCAAACTGGCAAGCCCTATCCCATTAGAACGGTTCAGCAAGTTTTTTACAATGCCAAGAAGCTGGCAGGTATAAAGAAAGATGTAGGGGTGCATAGTTTGCGTCACAGTTTTGCAACGCATTTGTTAGATAAGGGAACAGACATCCGTTACATTAAAGATTTGTTAGGTCATTTCAACATACGCACTACGGAGCGTTATTTACATGTGAGTAAGCAGCAGTTGGTAAATATTGTGAGTCCGTTTGATGATTTATGGAAGAACGAAAAGATAGATTGGTAACAATCATAAAATATTTAAAAAAATATTAAAGGTGATGCATTTTGAATTAGATTTTTCATTAATTTACTGTCAAATAATCCGTCTTAGTTGCAAAAAAAATGTGACTCAGGAACGGCGATGCCTTGAATAAACTTTTCGACTTCCTCATATAACACAAATTTTTAACGCCAATAAACGTACTTTGATAATACAAATTCCATACCATCATCATTTTGATTTTCAACCAATTGCTTAAACCCCATCAACGCCTAATAACGTTAATCTACGCGTTATGCGCAATTCGCCAGGCTGACTGTCCTTAACTGGACATTTGAATAGCGTCGTTGTTCTGAAGTTTTTCAATTTAGCTTTTACCTAAGCGAATGATAAGTGCAAAAGATCGGTGGGAAGACAGGCGTAGAAATGGATACTGCAAGCCAGTCAGGCGGAGGCGCTGTAAGCTTGCTTGCGAAGC
>JBIIPY010000120.1:0-6919 GCA_044342365.1 Ferruginibacter sp.
CTTAGCAACAACAATACAGCATTTTCGCTTGCACTGATCTCAATGGCTTCCCCTTCATTTTTAAACAATACAAAACTGTGTTCCTTGGCTGCTTCACCATTAACGGAAGCACTGCCTTCAATCAGCAACAAAGCAGTGTTGTGGGTGGCAGGAACGTTGAGGGTAATGTTGCCGCCGGCATTGAGTTTAATATCCCACAAATTTACCGGACTGTAGGTGGTGGCGGGACCTTTCACGTTATTGATTTCACCTGCAATGATGTTTACTATACCAGCGTTATCAGGTAAAGTTAGTTTGCCCATATTGGCTGCTTCCAAAGCTTGGTAATGCGGTGTGGTAAGTTTGTCTTTTTTAGGAAGGTTTACCCACAACTGCACCATTTCGAAAGGGCCACCTACTTTCGAGAATTCTTTTTCGTGGTATTCTTTGTGCAACAAACCTGCACCTGCTGTCATCCACTGTACATCTCCTGGGCGAATGATGCCACTGTTGCCGGCGCTATCGTGGTGCGCTACACTTCCTTTGTAAGCTATGGTAACGGTTTCAAATCCTTTGTGTGGATGCACGTCAACACCTTTTTCTACTTCACTTGGACCAAAATCATACGCTGGGTTAAAATCCATCATCAAAAATGGATCTATTCTTCGCTGCGAAATACCAGCACCAGGTATCATGTTGTACACTCTAAAACCATCGCCCACCATACCGGGTGTAGCAGGTTTGAGAACGATTCTTTCAATTGCTTTTTTCATCTCTTTTATTTTCAAATATTTATAGAATTTGTAGGGGTAAGATGGCTTGTTTCTAATGCAAAGAATTTAACGAAAGCATTTCTAGTTAATTACTTTATAAATCATCATATCAGCCGATTTATTTTTGAAGTTTACCAACCCTATTTTTTCGCATACGAAAGATTCCTTCACCAGTTGGTAAGCATTTTCGGTGATCACTATTTCGCTGGCACCAGCTGCTGCCTGTAACCTGGCTGCTATGTTTACGGTATCGCCTATAACAGTGTAATCTAATCTGCGAAGATTAGCAGAACCGATGTTTCCTGAAATCATTTCGCCGCAATTAACGCCAATAGATATTTTTGGCTTGAAGCCTCCGGCAATAGCAGGTAATGCTTCAATTTTTTCTCTCACTGCAATGCTGGCATCAATAGCCCTGTCTAAATGATAATCGCCTCGGAATACCGCCATCACTGCATCTCCAATAAATTTATCAACGTGCCCTTTTTGATCGATCACTTCTTTTACAATTACATCAAAGTAAAGATTGAGGAGGTTTACAACAGTATCTGCCGATTCGTTCTCACTAATGCTGGTGAAACCACAAATATCTAAAAACACTACCGTAGCTTCCACTATTTCATTGGCAACCAGTGAGGATTCAAACTCTTTGCTACCCATAAAATTTAGCACGGTTTCATCCACATACATTTTTAGTATGTTGTTTTCTTTGATGGCTTTCAAAGTCTCTTTCATTTGTGAAACATGCAGCAGGGTTTTTTCCATCGTTAGGGTGAGGTCTTCAAAATTGATGGGTTTGGTAATAAAATCGAATGCACCTCTGTTCATGGCCGTGCGAATGTTATCCATATCTCCATAAGCGGATACCATCACAGATTTTATCAATGAGCTAGATTCTCCTAGTTTACTCAGTAGGGTTAGTCCATCCATTTCTGGCATATTGATGTCACTTAAGAGCATATCGATATCTGGATGCTGCTTTATTTTTTCCAATGCTTCATTACCATTGCATGCAAATACAAATTCATAGAATTGTTCTCTTATTTTTTGTCTGAATTTCTGTTTGATGAGCATTTCCAAATCCACTTCATCGTCAACTACTAATATTTTTGCCATTATTCAATTGTTTTAAGTTTTTCTTTTAAAGCTGAAAAGTCAACGGGTTTGGTTAAAAAATCATTTGCGCCAAGGGCTTTAGCAGTATTGTAGTTCTCTACATCACCGTAAGCCGTTATCATCATCACCACTGGAGGTGGTTGGTAGCCTTTGGTCTTAATTTTTTCCAGTAAATCGAGGCCACTCATGCCGGGCATGTTGATGTCTGATAAAATTAAAACGGCTTCATGTTCACGCCCATTTAAGTAGGCGAGCGCTTCTTCGCCTGAGAATGCAAATACGAATTTCATTTCGCCTGCTTTGATTTCTTTTCTGAATCGTTGTTCAAAAAGTATTTGAACATCTTGTTCATCGTCAACAACTAAAATTTTCATATTGTTAAGTTTTAATTATCTAGGTAAAGTAATTGTAAAGGTAGTGCCTACTCCTTCTTCTGTAGTTACGGTTAACATGCCGCCATGGCCTTTTGTAACAATATCGAAACTCATGCTTAAACCTAGCCCTGTTCCTTGACCTGTAGGTTTGGTTGTGAAGAATGGTTGAAATATTTTATCGAGAATTATTGGAGGGACACCACCCCCATTGTCAGATACTTTTATTTCTATTGAATTATTTGCTTTTTTTGTGTTGACGGAAACAGTCGGCTCATAATTTTCTAAAGCTTTCGCTTTTTCATTCACCACATAAAACGCATTCGTTATTAAATTTAAAATAACCCGACCAATGTCTTGCGGAATGATGCTGATGTTGCCAATTGTTTCATCAAAATCAGTTTTTAAAGTAGCATTAAAGCTTTTGTCTTTTGCACGAAGACCATGATACGCCAAACGTAAATATTCATCCGCCAGTGCATTGATATCGGTGGGCTCTTTTACACCGCTGCTGGTGCGGCTATGTTGGAGCATGCCTTTAACAATATCGGATGCCCGCTGACCATGATGATTTATCTTTTCTAGATTCTGCACCACATCATTGGCAATCGCTTTTACTTCTTCTGTGTTGCCTTTTTCCACTTCTTGCACCATTTCTTTAACTAACTCAGTACTCACTTCGCTAAAATTATTCACAAAGTTGAGCGGATTTTGAATTTCATGGGCGATGCCTGCAGTGAGTTCACCAAGTGAGGCCATTTTTTCGGATTGGATGAGTTGTTTCTGTGTAGCTTGAAGGTTAGCAAGTGTGTTTTCTAGTTTGGCATTAATTTTTTGTTTTTGTTTATTGTTTCGGAGCATCAGTAAACCGAACACGCTAACCAACAATAAACCGGCGATCAGGAAATATATTTTTAACCGCGCCTGTGCTTCTTTCCTTGCCTGTTCCAATTCCAAATTTCGTTGTTCTTCTTCGAATGCCATCACCTGCAATTGCTGGGTTACACGTGTACTATTGATCACCTCATTTGTTTTGAGATAGATATTAAGATATTTAACGGTACTATCGGCATTTTTACCATCGTATATTTCACTCAACATTTTAGCAGGTTTTGCCATCAAATAGCTAAAAACGGTGTTTTCCACAGTCGTAATGGCCAGTTTGGAATAAAAAAGGGAGGAATCCAGCTGCTGGTTCCTGCGAAAATGATCTGCAATTGTAAAAAAGACTCCCTGCTTTACACGAGTGCTTGTATAATCTGGCTTTGTAACAATGGACAAGGCACGTTGAAAATATTTCTCTGCTTCTTTTTTCTTATTCATCTTACTGTATGCACCTCCCAAATTCCCTAACATTGTTGCAATGAAATTATTTTCGTTTTCATTAAAAAGGTGAAGAACTTCCAAGCCCCGATTCGAGTAATAAATGGAAGAATCTAGCTTACCTTCATTCAGGTAGACTGCTCCAAGGTTCATCGGAGGCGCATACTTAACAATTTTACCGCCGCCTTCTTCGGAATAGAAAAGAGCGATTCGATAAATTTGTATTGCCTTATCATTTTCTTCCCTGTCTTTGTAAATATGCCCCAATTGATTATAGCTAAAAGCAATTTGTGATTTATTGTCAACTTTTGTTGCAATGGCTATCGACTTATAATGACATTCCAACGCTTTTGTATAATTACCCATAAGCCTATAGCCTTGACCGTAATAAGTCCAAGCCGTAGCTTCGGCGTTTCTGTCATTATTCTTTTGGCTAATCTTATAAATTTTGGCTGCTAAATCAAGCCAAGAGAGCGGATCTGCATCTAACCCTGCCAAACTAATAAATCTTAGTAACATATCGGATCTTACATCAAAATCCTTTTCTAATTCAAATTTTTGTACAAACGAGTCTATATTTTTTTTCATTGCCCATTGGGCAGTATCCTGTCCAAAACTACTAATTGAAAAAGTGAGTAGAACAGTAAAGAAGATAAGATATCTCATAAATGATTATAATAGTTGATTGCTAAAATAGTTCATTGTCGTTTTATTATTTACACGTCCACCCCAAAAGCTATCCACACTGCACTAAGTTTATACCGGTAACTGGATTGTAAAAGTTGTGCCTTGGTTTAGGATTGTTTCTACCTTCAACTCTCCCCCATGTGCTTTCACAATATCATAACTCAAACTCAACCCCAAACCTGTTCCCTGCCCGGTGGGTTTGGTAGTGAAGAAGGGTTGGAAGATTTTATCTTTGATGGAATCGGGGATGCCGGGGCCGTTATCTTTTACACTTATTTCGGCCCCCCTCCGAACTTCGTTCCTTCCCTTCGCTTCGCTCGTGAACCCCGCAGGGGGGAAGAAAGGCTTCGTTGAAACAATTACTTCTGGAACATAATTTTCGCCTTCGGATTTTTTCCTTTCGCTCACAGCCTGAAACGCATTGTTAAACAAGTTAAGCAAAACACGTCCCATATCCTGCGGCACTACATTTATGTTGGGTAAAGAATTATCCGGCTCGAAATGAAAAGAAGCTTCAAAGGAATTATCTCTTGCTTTCATGCCATGATAAGACAACCTAAGATATTCATCGCACAAGACATTGATATCCGTTGGTTCTTTTTGCCCGCTGCTTGTTCGGCTATGCTGCAGCATGCCTTTTACAATGGCATCGGCGCGTTTACCATGATGCGTAATTTTTTCGGAATTCTCTATTATATCATTGATCAAACCATTTTGTAAATCTTCGTCTCTTTCTGTGCCGGGCTTTAAGCGTTCAGCTTTCAGCTCTTCAAGAATTTCCTTATTTACTTCCGAAAAATTATTAACGAAATTTAACGGGTTTTGTATCTCATGTGCAATGCCTGCAGTGAGTTCACCGAGGCTTGCCATCTTTTCGGATTGGATGAGTTGAGATTGGGTTGATTTTAAATCAACCAAAGCCTTTTCCAAAACCGTGTTAGCTTTCTTTTTGAATTGAAACCTACTATAAATGCCTGCTGCAATCAATACAAGTAAGGCAGCAATACCCATCAAAAAATTACGGGTAAGTGAGGCGACTCGGTTCTCACTCTCGAGGCTGGCAATAGAAAGTTCTTTTTCATTCAACTGTTGTTCTGCTTCAAAAGTAATGGAGCGGAATTTCTCCTGATCTGCCTGTAAGCTGTCGAGTTTCGCCACATAAGTGGCATAAGCAGCAGCAGCCTCATTACCCTTACCCATTTTTTTATATAACTCTGCTATCAGCTTGTAATCTCTCAGAATAAATACCCGGTTGTTCAGCAGCCGTGCAATATCTTTTGAAAGCAAATCAATAGCCTCAGGCAGTCTGTTTTGTTTTATGCGGAGTTGGGCGAGTAAAAAATCCGGGGCTAGTAGGCCTGGTGCTGCATTCACCGGGAGATTATTTGCAATAATCAATTGCGAGCATTTTTGTAATAAACTATCCGCTTTTGCAAATGCCCCTGATTGAATGTTGTAATCGGCTTCGGTTTGAAAAATTACGGCAGCTGTTGCAGGTTGACTTGCATCCCGACTTGATTTTGCTAATCGAATATAATACGCAGCACTGTCTAATTGATGATTCAGCAGCATTGCTGCAGCTATTCTTTCCGAAGTTACTGAATGAGTTAAGCTGTCTTTTAAGTGATAATTGTTTGCAATTGTGTTGTATCTTATGCTCTCAGTTGGGTTGCTTTTCAAATAGTAATAGTAACCAAGTACACCAATATTATTCATCCACCCGCGTTTATTTTTAGATGAATCTATATAGCTGATTGATTTTTTCGTGTTATAAATAGCCAGGTCGAGCAGGCCGGAAATTCGATAGAAGCCCCCTAAAACAAAATGGCACTGCGAAATACAAGAAGAGTCATTGCCTGATTTATATTGATTCAGTTTTGTGGTATAATATTGAAATCCTTCTTCCAGCCTGTTCGAATTTCTGAAAGGAAACCGAAGAAAATTGAGATATCTCGCCTTCATTTCGGAGGCCTTTGCTGTGTTTATTTTGTCCAATTGCTCTATTTGCAGCTTACCATACTCAATGGCTTTGTCAACATTGGTATTTGCAAGCGTTGCCACAATCCTTATCCTTACATTAAGAATATTCTCGTTGCCTTCCCAATTCTTGTAGCTCTTTAAAGTTTGCTCCATCTCTTCCACCTGGTTATTACGCAATACAGTGCTATTTAAAATTTCATATACTTTGCTTAAACTGAGTGAGTCCAGTGTTTTGGTAGCAAAACTCTTGTTGAGAAAGTAGATGGCGGAGTCTACCTTACTTTGCTGCGCCAAAAGGGGCTGAGCAAGCGTTAATAAAAATGAAATGGCTACTAATTTTTCCATGGCAATCCTTACAAGTTGCTTCATCATAATAATTTATTTCAAATTGGTAATTGAATAATAAACTCAGTTCCAATCCCCTCTTTTGTCTCGACTCTTAATTCGCCCCCATGCGCTTTCACAATATCATAACTCAAACTCAATCCTAAACCTGTTCCCTGGCCTGTAGGTTTGGTGGTAAAGAAGGGTTGGAAGATTTTGTCTTTGATGGCATTGGGAATGCCGGGGCCGTTGTCGGAGACAGAAACAGCCCCCCTCAATCCCCCCGCAGGGGGGAAGATGAGCTTCGTAGAAACAATTATTTCTGGAACATAATTTTCGCCTTCGGATTTTTTCCTTTCGCTCACA
>JBIIPY010000038.1:0-23074 GCA_044342365.1 Ferruginibacter sp.
TAATGAATTCGATAGTTATAACAGCCTGAGTGGCGAGGCACATCGGGCACCATTGTTTTACTACTCTATACTGGTAATACAAACTGAATATTACGTATGGTACCACAATTGTTGCTGCAAGTGCTAACCATGGCAATTTAACACTAAGCTGCAAGCCAGGGAAAAGGAGGAATAGTAAGCTGCCTGCAAAGTAAAAAAAGCCCACCTCGGACCAACTCATTCCCATAAAACGGGATGCTTTACTGCTAAGCACGGCATCGCAATTTGTTTTAGCGCCAGCGGTACAAATGCTTTTTACAAATGGATTTGTTTTATCAGTTTCGTACCAAAGTAATAACACGGTTATACCAACACCGACTAACTTGGTAAAAAGCAGTAGCACAAAAGGCATCAGCAATTCCGTTGCCCCCGTTATTATTGATCCTGCTAAAATGGCTAATACCGATAACCACCCTGCAGTAATTGCATATCTGCTGTGCTTACCTTCTTTTTCTTTTTTAAGCTCAGCCTCATAATCAGCTTGTCCGCTGTATGCACCTGCTTCTGCAAGCAAAACAATGTGCTCCCATTTTTTTAAAAATTCATCTCTTGTAATGCTTACTGTTTTATTCCCATCATAAATATATTGTACATTTTCGGTGCTGTGCTTTGTTACCAACACAAAATCTTTACCGGTTGGCAATCCTTTCAAATAAGTAATAAATGGAACAGGCAGCTCGTCTAAATGTTCTGCATTCACCTTTGTGGCTAAAGTTTCTACAGACAACTTCTTTAAGGTTTCGCTAATTGAAAATAGGCTGGGATAGTCGGGGTGGGATAACAAAGCATCTCTTAACCATACTTGAGTTACGGAAATGTTTAATAATGTGCTAAACTTAGCCAGTACATTGTTCAATTGGGTGTTATAGGTTTGCGCCATTAGCCGAATCAGTATTTAGTGTTTTCATTTATACCCTAAATATGAGTCAATATTTTTAATTTTTATTGGCGGGTTCCCGCCAATTTTACTTGTAAAAAAAACAGTAAAAGTTTTTGTATTATGTTTGTTTTTTAATTTCTACACCGTATGAACTCAAAAAAAGAAAATGTCCCTCACACTCGAAAATTTTCTGTTGTGTATGCTGAAGACCATCAATTGATTCGGCTCGCTTTCAGCGATTATATCAATGAATTCGAAAATTTTTTTATAGCAAACACATTTGAAAATGGTAAGCAGCTTGTTGATAAAGTAAGCGATGGAGGTGTACCAGACATCGTAATAGTAGATCTTGATATGCCTTTTATGAACGGTTACGAAACAACAATTTGGATAAAAAAAAATTATCCAAACGTTTTAGTAGTGATACTAACTGTTTTTGACAATGAATTTGCAAGCACTGCCTCTTTTGACGTTGGTGCTGATGCTTTTTGTTCAAAAGATATATATCCAAAAGAAATAGAAGCTTTGTTATTGCGTCTTGTTAATGGCGAAAAACAAATTGGACCTACTCCTGGTCTTTCATTTACCCCATTAGAAAAACAATTAATAAAACTGCTTTGCACCGAGAAAACTTATGACGTAATCGCTGATTTACTCAACATTTCATTGCGAAATACAGAGCGTTTACGTGAAATACTATTCAAAAAAATGCAAGTAAATAACCGCACTTCTCTCGCTGTGAAGGCTGTTAATTACGGATTGGTTTTAAAACCATCCGCTTTGTAAAAAAAATTAAACATGCCCCTTATTACTGCTCCATCTAGCTGTTTCGTAAAAATCGCCCTTACAATTTCGCGAAAGCTGTATGTTTGAAAGTGATAGATATTATACCTGATATAAAAGAAAATATCATTTATAAAATCTGCAATAGCAGTTCTTTTGCTGCATTGGGTGATGATAGTTCAAACTTTCTATGTAGCTTTCTTATAAAAATATAATATGTAACGTCCAAAAAGAGGTTGTATTAAAACAAATTGACACAGCCTCTTTTTATTTTCTTTTGATTGATTTTATGGAACCAATACGGATGATTTTAACCTAGTGGTGGTATTACTATTCCCTGCAAGGGTTGAGGTAATGATGACATTACTTTCTATTAAACCAACATTGGGTGCATAAAAGATATCGATATCTGTAGTTAATGCACTGGCGGGTATGCCTGCAGCAGTTACCAAGGTTGAAACGTGTACCACATTGTTATAAGTGATGCTATTTACTATTTTGCTGATGCCTTTTTCCTCTATTTTATGCGTTACAGTGGCTGCGATGGGAAATGGGAAGCCCGGAACCGTAAAATTGTAAGTTTGTGCCCAAGTAGTGCCCACTGCTGCACCAGATTTTAAATACAGATTTTCCACGTTGGTACTTGCACCAACGGTGGCGGGTAAACTACCAAAAGTGTAATGGTCACTGCCAGAGACAAAATAATATTCACTGCTTCCAGTGCGACTGTTGCTGTAAACATGGTAATTCCTGCCATTGATACTGCTATCTCTATTAGTGGAGGTGAGCGTATAATTTTGGGTAGAAGTGGGTGCTACATTGTTGATGGCCTCATAATTCCAAGTACTACCCGCTTTGGCATTCATATAAGATCCGCCGTTGGGGTCTGGCGCTGGATCGTTATCTTTACCGCAGGAAACCGCAAACAGAGTACAAAAAAGGGCTAAATGAAGTGTTTTTTTCATAGTTTATGATGTTTATTCTGTAATAATATGAAAATTTGTTCAGAATCTAAATATTTACTCTTATCTTTGCGCTCCCAAATTTATGGCTAAACAGGCACTTATTAAACAAGACGGAGTAATAATTGAAGCGTTGAGCAATGCTATGTTCAAGGTTAAATTAGAAAACGGCCATGAAATTCTGGCTACCATTTCAGGAAAAATGAGGATGCACTACATCCGAATTTTACCAGGAGATAAGGTAGGGGTAGAGATGAGTCCTTATGATCTTACCAGGGGCAGAATCATTTTTAGGTACAAATAATTTTAAAAGGTTGTTGGCTTGCCGGCGATCATTCGCAAATAGATAAAAACTATAACAATGAAGGTTAGAGCTTCAATTAAGAAACGCAGTGCAGATTGTAAGATCGTAAGAAGAAAGGGACGCCTGTATGTTATCAACAAAAAGAATCCTCGTTTTAAGCAAAAACAAGGATAATATTGGTGTTGTATGGAATACTTAATTGTTAGATGTATTTCCAGCAAATACCCTACAAAAAATATCAAACATCTAAAATAAGCATATGGCTCGTATTGCCGGTATAGATTTACCAAAAAATAAAAGAGGCGAAATAGGTCTTACCTACATTTATGGTATTGGTCGTTCTACTGCTGTTTACATATTAAACAAAGCAAACATCGACGTAAATAAGAAGGTAAACCAATGGAATGATGATGAACAAACCACCATTCGTAACATCATTAACAATGAGTTCAAAACCGAAGGTGCGTTGCGTAGTGAAACCCAAATGAACATCAAGCGTTTGTTGGACATTGCTTGTTACCGCGGTTTGCGTCATCGTAAAGGATTGCCATTGCGTGGTCAGCGTACTCGTACCAACAGCCGCACCAGAAAAGGCAAGCGTAAAACAGTTGCCGGCAAAAAGAAAGTAGCTAAAAAATAATTATTTATTACGAACTACGGATCATGGGTTTCGGATGGCAGCTTAACTGTGTTCGATATTCATCATTCGTATTTCGTTGTTTATACATGACTGATTTTCTTTACCAGCGCCAGATCGCGTAGTCAGGCAGGAGGGTTGGTGAAGGACCTGAAATTTCAGGTTACCATTTTATAAGATTACCTTTATTTAAAGCAATTATGGCAAAGCAACAAAGCGCAAAAGCAGCGGCTAAAAAAAGAGTGGTAAAAGTGGACAGTCATGGCGACGCACACATCACCGCTAGTTTCAACAACATCATCATCAGTCTTACCAATAAACAAGGCCAGGTTATTTCTTGGTCAAGTGCTGGTAAAATGGGTTTTAAAGGAAGTAAGAAAAATACGCCTTATGCAGCTCAAATGGCGGCAGCTGATGCAGCGAAAGTTGCATTGGATGCAGGATTAAAAAGAGTGGATGTATTGGTTAAAGGCCCTGGAAGTGGTCGTGAAGGTGCTATCCGTTCTTTGTCACAAAATGGCATAGAAGTTTACAGTATCAAAGACGTAACTCCTTTGCCACACAACGGTTGTCGTCCTCCGAAGAAAAGAAGAGTATAAGTCAACGTTCAACGGTTTAAGGTTCTAACGTTCAACGTTTTTGAAACCAACCTTAAACTGTTAAACTGTTGAACCTTGAACATTTAACCATATTTAATAACCGGATGTAACATTCATTTTAAAAGGTCTTTACAATGTTACATCGTCACTAAAAGACCCACACAACAATTATGGCACGTTATACAGGCCCCAAAACAAAAATCTCCAGAAGATTCGGAGAACCTATCACAGGCAATGGCAAGTGGTTAACCAAAAACAGTAACCCTCCAGGCCAACACGGTGCAACCAAGAAGCGTAAAACTTTAGGGGAATATGCTTTGCAGTTAAAAGAAAAGCAAAAAGCAAAATACACTTACGGTTTGTTGGAAAAACAATTCCGTAAAACTTTTGACGAAGCCAACCGTAGAAAAGGTGTTACCGGTGAAAACCTCATTAAATTGTTAGAAGCTCGTTTGGATAACACTGTTTACAGAATGGGAATTTCTGTTAGCCGCTCTGGTGCACGCCAGTTGGTAAGCCACAAGCACATTACTGTTAACGGAGAAGTGTTGAACATTCCTTCTTACAGTTGTAAGCCAGGTGATGTGATTGGTCTTAAAAACAAAAGTGCAGCCAATACCGCCATTACCAGCAACCTGCGTGGTAAAAATCCTAAGTTCAGTTGGGTAGATTGGAGTGAAGCGGAACTTAAAGGTACCTTCATTACATATCCTGAAAGAGAAAGTGTTCCGGAAAATATTAAGGAGCAATTGATCGTGGAATTGTACTCTAAATAATACCAACTCCTGCCTCTTTTAAAAGAGGCTTTTGGAGTTTTATGAATTTATAATTACTAATAAGCCTTGTTCCTCCAAAGGAGATGCGGGGTTAAAACAAAATACAAATGGCCATCTTCAATTTTGTTAAACCAGATAAAATTGTTCTTCAGAAAGCAACTGATTTCGAAGCTCAGTTTGAATTTCGTCCGCTTGAGCCCGGATATGGTGTAACTATTGGTAACGCTTTGCGCAGGGTGTTGCTGAACTCACTGGAAGGTTATGCAATTACCGGTATCAATATTTCGGGTGCAGACCATGAGTTTGCAACCGTGAAAGGTGTTACTGAAGACGTTACTGAAATCATCCTCAACCTGAAACAAGTTCGTTTCAAGGCCAAAGTTGATCATGATGTAAACAATGAAAAGGTTTCATTGTCTCTCAAAAATAAAACTGAGTTCACTGCTGGTATGATTGGCGAAGCTTCTCCTGCTTTTGAAGTAATGAACCCTGAATTGCTAATTTGCACATTAGACAACAGCGCAAAGTTGGATATTGAAATCACTATCGGAAAAGGTAGAGGTTACGTTCCTGCAGAAGAGCACAAAGAAAAAAGTTCACACTTTGGATACATTCCCGTTGATTCTATTTACACCCCTATCAAAAACGTGAAATACGTTATTGAAAACACAAGGGTTGAACAACGTACCGATTTCGAAAAATTGGTAATGGATGTGGTAACCGATGGTACCATTCATCCGGAAGAAGCAGTGAAACAAGCCAGTCGCATTCTGATTCAGCATTTGATGATCATCACTGACGAGAACATCACTTTTGATACCAAAGAAGATAAAAAAGAAGACCTTGTTGATGAACAAACTTTGCAACTTCGCAAGATGTTGAAAACTCCGTTAGAAGATCTAGATCTTTCTGTAAGAGCATTCAACTGCTTGAAAGCTGCTAAAATCAACTCATTGAGCGAACTGGTACAATACGAGCAAGAAGATTTGATGAAGTTCAGAAACTTCGGTCAAAAATCTTTGAGCGAAATTGATCAGGTATTGCACGAAAGGGGTTTGAGCTTCGGTATGGATCTGAGCAAGTTGAAATTAGATGATGAGTAAGCTCATTGCCTAAAATATTAGTTAAACATTTACAGACCAACCACAATGGTTGGTACTATTCACAAAGTACCTCACAAATCCTGACACGGTGTGAGGGAAGATAAAATAAAACGTCATGCGTCACGGAAACAAAGGAAATAAACTAAGCAGAACAGCTTCTCATAGAAAAGCATTGCTGTCTAACTTGGGTTGCCAGTTAATTACTCACAAGAGAATTACTACCACCCTTGCAAAAGCAAAAGCATTGCGTACTTATATTGAGCCGCTGATCACCAAGACCAAAGCAACAGAAAGCAAAGAGTCTATCATGCACAATCACCGCATTGTGTTTAGTTATTTGAACGATAAATTAGCAGTAAAAGAATTGTTTACTGTAGTTGCTCCAAAAGTAGCTGGCCGTCCAGGTGGTTACACTCGCATCATCAAATTAGGTGCACGTGTGGGTGATAATGCTGAAATTGCTATGATCGAATTGGTTGACTTCAACGATGTGTACGGTAAAACTGCATCAGAAGCTGCTGAACCAGCTAAGAAAACACGTAGAAGTGGTGGTGCTAAGAAAAAAGCGACCGATGCTACTACCGATGATGTTACTACAGAAGTAGAAGCAACTGAAGAGGAAGCGGTGGAAGTAAAACCAGCTCCAAAGAAAAAAGCAGCAAAAGCTGAAAAGCCAGCTGATGAAGCTACAGACGCAGCAGCAGCCGAGCCAGAAGCATAATTGATTAAATTTTATATAAAAAGCAAACGTTGAGTTTGCTTTTTTTTTGAAATATATTTTGACTAGAAAACGTTTTCTTTGCAAAACAGTTTTTAACCCCATTCGAAATGACCAATCGCAACGCAATTTTAGTACTGGCCGATGGCACAGTAATTCATGGAAAAGCATTCGGTAAAACCGGTACCGCCACTGGTGAAATTTGTTTTAATACCGGGATGACGGGCTACCAGGAAGTATTTACAGATCCTAGTTACTACGGACAGGTGATTATCATGAACACCGTTCACGTAGGAAATTATGGTGTGAAACCAGAAGATGTGGAGAGCGACAGCGTAAAAGTGAAAGCAGTGATTGGCAGAAACCTAGAAGAAAAATACAGTCGCTTTTTATCTACCAACTCTTTACAACAATACCTCGAAGATCAGCATATAGTGGCCATTGATGATATAGACACCAGGGCGTTGGTAGAACATGTGCGGGTAAAAGGAGCCATGAACTGTATTATTTCTTCTGAAGAAACAGATGTAGAAGTGTTGAAACAACAGCTGGCTGCTGTACCAAGTATGGACGGGCTAGAATTGGCCACTGTGGTGAGCACTACCCAAACTTATACTTTGGGAGATGCCAAAAGCGCAGTAAGGATAGCAGTACTCGATTTTGGAGTGAAGAAAAATATCCTGAATTGTTTGGTAGAAAGAGGGGCCTATGTAAAAGTATTTAATGCAAAAACCAATTTTGAAACGTTGAAAGAATTTGATCCTCATGGATATTTCATCAGTAATGGACCCGGTGATCCTGCTCCAATGGATTATGCCATTACAACTGTGAAGGAAATTTTAGCAGCCAATAAACCGCTGTTTGGCATTTGTTTGGGGCACCAGTTACTGGCATTGGCCAATGACATTCCAACCTTTAAAATGCACCATGGACATCGTGGTTTGAACCATCCGGTTAAAAATATACTTACCGGAAAAAGTGAGATCACCACACAAAACCATGGCTTTGGGGTAGATCCGGAAGCAGTAAAAAGCAACCCCAATATTGAGATTACACACGTGAACCTGAACGATAATAGCATTGAAGGCATCCGCATTAAAAACAAAAAGGCGTTTTCTGTGCAGTATCATCCAGAAGCTACGCCGGGCCCTCACGACAGCCGTTATTTGTTTGATGACTTCATGGATTTGGTGACCAACTGATGAAAGTTTAAAATTACAAAAGATTTATTCGGCAAGCCTGCTTCCTATGAAGCAGGCTTTTTTGTTTTATGGCATCTTGGTGCATCACTTGTTACTTAGCCGTTTCAGCAGTACTTTCGTGTAATGAAAATAGCAATCATCAACGGCCCCAATTTGAACCTGATTGGAATTAGGGAACCCGATGTATATGGGTATGAAAGTTTTGAGTTGTACTTTGAAACCATTAAAAGTAAATATCCTGCAGTCGCATTTACTTATTTTCAAAGCAATGTAGAAGGGGAGTTGGTAACTGCCTTGCAGCAGTCTGGGTTTGAGATGGATGGTATTGTGTTTAATCCGGGAGGTTATACGCATACATCTGTTGCCATTGGAG
Organism: Ferruginibacter sp.; assembly: GCA_044342365.1. Lineage (GTDB taxonomy): Bacteria > Bacteroidota > Bacteroidia > Chitinophagales > Chitinophagaceae > Ferruginibacter. The sequence goes on from JBIIPY010000038.1 coordinate 8,377, forward strand.
ATGCAATAGCGGCTATTTCATGCCCTGTGGTAGAAGTACATATCTCCAATATTTTTGCACGCGAAGACTTCAGAAAAATCTCTCACGTATCTGCCAAAGCGGTAGGCGTTATCAGTGGGTTGGGTTTGAAAGGATATGAGTTGGCGCTGGGTTATTTTGTGAATGCATAATTTTAATAAAAATAGATTGTACTTTTCATCCATATTTTTCTCATTATCTTTAATAGACTTTAAGCTAGTACCTTTTCCTTGTTCACTATCTACAATTATTTTTCCATTCATTTTCTCTAACTGCGATTTAATGAGATAAAGTCCCAATCCTTTGATGTCTGCATTGTGATGAAAACGTTGATAGAGTTTGAAAATTTTATCTCCATGCTTAAGTAAATCTATTCCAATGCCCTTATCGGTTACTGATAGAATAATCTATTTTTTTGTTTCATCTTTTCTGATACATACTTCTGGTACTTCTCCGGACTTTCTGTATTTGATAGCGTTTAATGGAATCATGTTTTTGATGGCCAATGCTTTTACCTGAAGCCAACCTTGTTCCTGTTTGCCACCACTTTAATTGTAGTTTAAACTTGGTTGGTTGTGCTGCAACGTTGGCAAAAAACACCATGAAAATAAGCGAACACAGATGGCAACTTCATTTTTCATATGTTTATTTTAAGCCCCATTTTTTGCTAAGCGAGCGAATTTCCTTTTTCATTTCATCCATTGCTTTCATCTGTGACTGAATAAAACTATTGTCTTCTAGTGTACCAATTACTTTGTTCATTTCTTCCACTGATTCGTACACCATTTTTCTAAAAGGATTGCTGTAATCTTTTGCTCTTGATTGATAAATTCCTTTGCACAACCATACTTTTGTTTTAAAAGTCTCGTTCAGCAATTTTGTGAAAAGAGTTGCAGTAAACTGTCGGGAGGTTATTTGGAGTATTTCCAATAAGCTGTTGTAAGCATGCTGCAATTTATCTTGAGCATATCTATTGCCTTCCGAAACATAAAAGGCATGCACATCATCCCAGCTGTTGATGATTCCTTTTTTTACATTCGCTTTAAATTGGTTGATGGCCGACTTTCTAATCAACTGGCTTCCGATATTCATCCATTGTTCTCTGGATAATTTTGCAGACAAGTTTTTTTTAAGTTCTTCAAAACTGCCTATTTTTTTTGTTTTGATGAGTTCCAATATTTGCATCACTGCATAATATTGAATCAACTCTCGATAAATACTTATCCCTTCTTTTACTTTTACGATTTGTGTTGGTCGGTTGCTGTTTTCCCAACCTTTGATGTTGGCACTGCCATCTTCATTGATGGGTAAATTTTCTAACACTGTGATGGCATCAAACAATTCATTGATGGTATCGGGTGCCAGATAATCGTATTCTATCAATTGAATTTTCTCTGTTCTCTTGTCGCGGTCTTTATACTTCCATGCATTGCGTTCCATCGCATACATATTATACATGAACCAATAGGCTGGCATCACTACCAATTTATTATTGCTTTCATCATTGCTTACCAAAGAAAAGGGTATGGGAATATTTAATTCTTTGCTATAATCGCCTTTTGCAATAATCGTAAAGGACGCGAACACAGAATTGTGTTTTAAACTTACACAAAGGCCTGGCCAAAATCCTCTGCCTGCAATTATTTCACCATCAGCACTTCTGCTGTTGTGGTTGCTACCAATGGTTGCGCCAGCAGCAATGTTGCTTTGCCCCATTACCAGTGCAGCACATAAAAATGAATTGTTATGGTGTTGTTCGTGTGATGGAAAAATGAGGGTATTCAACACTTCACAACAAGAGATGGTAGAGTTGTTGCCCAAATAAGAGTTGATGAGCCTGGCTCCATATTTTAATTGAGAATGTGATGCCATTACAAATCTCACTGCTTTGGCTCCGTAAAATATTCTACATCCATAGCCAATAATACCATTCACCAATTCACAGCCTTCACCTATTTGCGATTTGCGGTCTGCATCACTGTTGAGTGTAACATTTTTAATTTTGTTGGCACCTTTTAAATAGGCATCGCTGCCAATGGTAACGTCTTTAATGATGCCACAGTTTTTGATGACTGTACGTTTTCCTATTTTACCGTAGTAGCCTCTTTTATTGTCTATTTTTTGTTCGGTAAAGGTTTTAAATTTTTCGAGCAGCAAATCGTCTGAACGAAATTTACTCCATAAAAAAGCGTCTCCCGAAAGCATCCCATCAAACGGTAAAATACTGCGGCCACCATTTTCATTGCATACTTCTACCCAAGTTCTTACCTTTTCTGATTCACCTTCTTTCACGATTCCATTTCCAAACTTTGAATGATCGGTGGTGGCCAACTCATTTACATTGGCTATCATTACATCATCTTCAATGATAAAATGACTGAGGTAATTAACATTGTCAATACAAATGTTATTGCCCAAATCACAGCTGATAATGGTACTGTTGTATAATCCAACTGCCAGCCGAAGATTGTGAAACTCTCTGTAAAATGGTTGCAAATTTCCAATACGGATAAGCCCGTAGAATTTACAATTTTTTATAAGCTTGGCGTCAAAATGATCAGTGACTAATATGTTGTTCCAATTGTCTGACGTATTTCTGTTGAGCACCAGTGTTTCAAGCTGTGTTGTAGTAAGTGGTTTGTAATGAAGGCCAGATTTGTTCTGGATATTACGAAGATAATATTCATCCTTTCCCTTGGGAATGTATTCGATGTCTATAAAGTGATAACCCAATTCTTCTACAGGATGTGTTTGAATGATGTTCATGTTTTACAATAAATTATTACTTGAAACAATTTACGTTACTTTTCTCTTATTAAATATGTTTTCACTAGATGCAATAAGGCAAGGGCTATACATTTCACCCATTGTATTTGGCATGTAGCTCAAAGCACTTTCTCTTATCATTGATTGTTTTAGATGATTGCTCCTTACCAAACAAATACTAAAGATGCTTCTCTTAAGGTTTATACCAGTTTTTGAGGCGCGTTATTTGGGTTTTATTGTGTAGGTAAAAGATCAAATTTTTTCATTTGATGGTGCATGATTTTGAACCACAATGGTGGAAATAGGGAAAGGAGGATCATGCCAGGGTAACCTGTTGGCATTTGAGGTGCATTGTGTATGTTTCTTAGAATCTGGTATTTGCGAGATGCTAAATAATGGTGGTCACTGTGCCTGCTCAATTCAAAAAGCATCAATCTGCCAATTACATGATTGCTGTTCCAGCTATGATTCGGCATTACTCTTTCATAAGAATGAGTAGATGTTTGTTTTCTGGTTAGTCCATAATGTTCTATATAATTTACAGTTTCAAGTAAGATAGCTCCAATAAATGCTGCAATAACAAAGTAGAATAAAACGGTTACTCCAAAAAACCATCCAATGACCAATAAAAAAGCAATCTGGATACACTGAAATAAAAACATTTGATTCAGTAAAACAGGCCATTTGTTTTTCTTATTTTTCCTTGCATCTTGGATGGCTATTTGCCACGCACTTTTATAAGTTCCCACAAGGGTTTGCATCCAAAATGCATAAACTGGTTGTTGGAATTTTGCCGTACTTGGATCATCGGGTGTGGCCACGTGTTTGTGGTGCCCTTTGTTGTGTTCGATGAAGAAGTGCATGTAGAGGCTGCTCAATAAAAGAGTTTTTGCTAGAAACTGCTCAAATTTATTTTTTCTGTGTCCTAACTCGTGTGCTACATTTATACCAAACGTACCGCACAATATGCCCATTCCAACAATTTTCCCCACAATATCAATTGTTGCATTTTGTTGATGGATGTTGGTTAAAAATGTAAAAAGTAGAAAGTATTGAAGAGGTACAGTAAGCCAAAGAAGTAAGTCAAATGCTTTGTTAGACTTAGCCAAATTTTCTTCTGTTTCATTTAAGTTTGAAGCATCTGGCTGGATAAATAATTCTACAATAGGAATTATTAAAAAAGCATACAGGAAAGGGGCCCAGCAATATAGGCCATTCTGTGTAAAACATACGTAGCCTAAAACGTAAAGTATAAAGGGAGTGGTATACTTGAATATGTGTATGAATTTTCGCATGGTATATTTTATTATAAAATGAATGTATACAAAATATTTTATTCCATCATTTTATTCAACGGTTACACTTTTTGCTAAGTTTCTCGGTTTATCAACGTCAACCCCTTTGGCTATTCCCGTATAGTATGATAATAACTGCAAAGGAATTACGCTCAACAATGGTGCAATCAATTCATCAGCAGTTGGTATTGCAAAAACGTGGTTGCTAAGCGTTGGGCTTACCGTGTCTCCTTCTGTTATGATAGAAATGATTTTTCCTTTTCTTGCTTTGATTTCTTGCATGTTGCTCACGATTTTTTCGTGATAAGAATCTTTTGTAGCAATAAAAACAACGGGTAAATTTTCGTCAACCAATGCGATGGGCCCGTGCTTCATTTCTGCTGCAGGATAACCTTCGGCATGAATGTATGAAATCTCTTTTAATTTCAATGCGCCTTCGAGGGCGATTGGGAAATTGTAACCACGGCCCAGGAAAAGAAAGTCGGAGGCGTCTTTGTATTGATGTGCGATGGTTCTGAGTTCTTCCGCATTTTTAAGAATAGCATTCACTTTTTCCGGAACATCCTGTAATTCATTCAACAGGTTTCGATAACGTTCTTCGGTGATGGTTCCTTTTTTGTAAGCGATCTTTAATGCTATCATCATCAACACGGCCAATTGTCCAGTAAAGGCTTTGGTAGAAGCTACGCCAATTTCATGGCCGGCATGTGTGTACGCACCTGCATGCGAAATACGAGCGATGGATGATCCTACCACGTTCACTACGCCGAATATAAAGGCGCCGTTTTCTTTTGCTTTTTCCAATGCTACCAAGGTATCAGCGGTTTCGCCACTTTGTGATACAGCAATAATTACATCGCCTTTGTTCACAATGGGGTTTCTATACCTGAATTCAGAAGCATATTCTACTTCTACCGGTATCCTACATATTTCTTCGATGATGTATTCGGCTACCAAACCTGCATGCCAGCTTGTTCCGCATGCAACAATTACTATTCTATTGGCATTTGAAAGATGCTCCATGTGCTCTTCTACGCCACTCATGGTGATGGTGCCTGCTTCTGCGTCTAGCCGTCCCCGTAAGCAATCGTAAATAGTACTGGGTTGTTCAAATATTTCCTTCAGCATAAAATGATCATAACCGCCTTTTTCTATAGCAGCTAATTCCATATCCAAAGTGGTGATGTAGGGGGTTATTTTTTCATTGCCCAAATTTTTGAGTATCAATTCATCGGGTCTCACAATGGCCAACTCATAATCATTTACATACACTACTTCTTTGGTGTATTCGATAATAGGAGAAGCATCGCTTGCTAAAAAGTGTTCGCCTTTGCCAACTCCAATTACCAATGGACTTCCCTTACGGGCAGCAATGATGGTTTCAGGATCGTCTTTATCAACCAATAAAATACAATACGCACCTGTTACTCTTTTGAGTGCAATGCGCAGGGCTTCTTCGAGTGTGCAGTTGTTGCTTTGTTTGATGTACTCAATAAAATTGAGCAAAACCTCTGTATCGGTATCGCTGGTAAATGTATAGCCTTTGTTGAGCAACTCATTTTTGAGTAGGTTGTAGTTTTCGATAATGCCATTGTGGATCATGGCAAAATTACCATTGGCCGAAGTATGTGGATGGGCGTTTCTGTCGCTAGGTTCACCATGTGTGGCCCAACGGGTATGACCAATTCCTATATTTGAATCGAGGTTTACACCCACCAATGATTCTTCTAATTCTACAACTTTACCCTTTTTTTTATGTACCGACAAAACGCCATTTTTTATCAATGCTATGCCACTGCTATCGTAGCCTCTGTATTCGAGCCTTTTGAGTCCCTTTAATACGATAGGGTAAGCTTGTTTCGGACCCGTATAACCTACTATTCCACACATTTTTAGTTCTTTATTTTGTTAATTAAGATTCAGGTCACAATATTATCGAAAATAATGGCTGTTTGCTTTTTTTTGATTTATTTTAAGCCGGTTAAAACACCAAACATATGACAACATTGAATGCATGGTTTGTGGGATTTTTTTTCATAAATATTTTTTTAATTGATACGCCTGCTTTCGCACAAAATAATAGCGAAGATCAGTTGGTGCTGTACGTGGTTCGGCACGCCGAAAAGGACACAGGTAACAATCCTGTATTATCTGCTAAAGGGAAAGAGAGGGCAGGCGCTTTGCACCGTATACTACAAAACATTCCAATAGATTTGATGTTGGTTTCGCAATTCAAAAGAACGGGTATGACGGGCGATAGTGTGCGTTTATACAGAAATATTGAAACACGTAGTTACAACGCAGATGCTACGGGAGATGATTTGTTTAATTTGATTGCTGCTTTGAACGGAAAATACAAACATATTTTGGTAATTGGCCATAGCAATACTGTTCCGATAATTGTAAGAAGAGCCGGGGCTATAGATTATACGGTGCCAACATTACCAGATTATGCTTATGATCATTTGTTTACCATTTCTTTGGAAGACGGTAAGATTCAATGGAAATTAGAAAAGTTCGGGGTACCTTCTATACCTGATAAAGCGGAATCAAAGATGCACATCTCACAATAAAACGCCTTTTAGGAAAAAGTACGCCACTGAAAAGTACAGTACAATGCCTGTTACGTCTACGAGTGTGGCTACAAAGGGTGCAGAAGAAGCAGCAGGATCGAGTTTCATTTTTTTCAAAAACAAAGGCAACATGGATCCTACCAAGCTACCCCAAAGTACGATGCCTAGTATAGAGATAGAAACAGTGCTGGCAATGAGTAACCAATAGCTACCATAGTTGTAGATGCCGAGTTGCTGCCACATGTATACTCGTAAAAATCCAATTATGCCGAGTATCAATCCAAGCATCGAACCAGAAACGAGTTCTCTGCGCATTACCCGCCACCAATCTGTTACGCGCAACTCACCCAATGCCATGGCTTGGATGATGAGCGTTGAGGCCTGTGAGCCGCTGTTACCGCCGCTGCTCACAATAAGCGGAATAAACAAAGCTAGTACCGTGGCTGATTCTAACTCTACCTGAAAATATTGCATGGCTGATGCCGTGAGCATTTCTCCAAATAACAATATAATGAGCCAGCCCACTCTTTTTTTAATGAGTTTGGGTATGCTGATATCCAGATAGGGTTCTTCGAGTGCTTCCGTTCCTCCGATCTTCTGAATGTCTTCGCTAAATTCTTCATTTGCGATCCAGAGCACATCATCGATGGTAACGATGCCCAATAAAATATCATTGTCATCGGTAACGGCAAGGGCTACTCGATTGTTCATCTTAAAAACCTCATTGGCTTCTTCTTGGTCGTCATTCACATTGAGTGCAATAAATCTGCCATCCATCAGCTCACTCACTTTTTTGTCGGGAGATGCAAGGATGATGTCTCTGATTCTAATATCATCTAACAATTCACCCTTTTCGTTGATCACATAAATTACATCGATGGTTTCGGAGTTGGTGCCAAATCTGCGAATGGTTTCGATGACTTCCTTTACTGAGTTGTATTCGTACACGTACACATAATCGGGGGTCATCAATCTACCCACGCTGTTTGCTGGGTAGCCCAACAATTCGAGGGTAATTTTTCTTTCTTCCGGATCGAGGGTTTTAATGAGTTCTCTAACGGCAGCTGTGGGCAACTCTTCGAGGAATGCCACCCGATCATCTGCCGGTAATTCGTTCAACAATTCTGCAGAAGTGAATACCGGTAAATCTTTGATGATTCTTTTTTGTTCGCTGAGATCGAGGATTTTAAAAACACTGGCGGCTCTGTGAATCGACAAGTGGGCCATGATTTGCGTTTCATATTCCGTGTTGTCGTAAATGAGCTCTGCAACATCACTGATGTTCTGATTGTTCAGAAATTCTTTGATGGCCAGTTTGTGTTCGGAGGCAATGACTTCTTCGAATTGTTGCTGAATTGATATTTCGTCTAGCTCATCGATCATGCTGTCAAATCATTATTTTCGTTGAAGAGATGCACAAATTTATCAATTAAAAACCAAGGGTAATGATGTTGGGCGAATATTTATATCTGGAACAAACCAAAACGAAGGGTAGGGCTGTGTTCACCAATCTGGCGCTAGAGGCGGATACTATTGTAGAAATTGCACCCGTAATTGTAATGAGCAAAGGAGATAGGGTGCATTTGGATAAAACACTTTTACACGATTACATTTTTGAATGGGGCCCTCATAAAGACCAATGTTGCATGGCATTGGGGTTGATACCAATGTACAACCACAGCTATGAAAGTAACTGTGAATATTACATGGATTTTGAGGAAGCTTTGATGATGGTAAAAACGGTAAGGCCAATTGCGGCTGGTGAAGAACTCAGCATCAATTACAATGGAGATTGGAATGATATAAAAAAATTATGGTTTGAGGCGGAATAGCGCATCTATGTTTCATTGGTATGAAGGTGGAGATATTTGATACAGGGGAGCTGGTGAAAAAATAAGTTCCTCACTATTTTACTGGGCTCATTGTAGAGCAGGATGTTGATTAATAAGTTGATGCTGTACAAGTGAGTGACACAACGATGTTGGATAGTAGTGCAACTGCTGGTAACAACATCATTTCTTTTTTATAAATCTATTTTAGGATAAGACATTCGTTTCAATTTCAGTTCGTAAGGATACGAACCATTGCTTTGGGAACCGGGGCAGAAAGAGCTAGCGCCCCCGTCTGGCTTTCAGCCAACGGGTAGTTTTACACCTCAACCTAATATACTCGAAAGTTATGCACTGCCGCTCGCTGAAAGCGAGGCGGCGGCAACAGTAAATTGATTGTTAGTGCGTAGTTCTAATGAAATTAAATGCAGCAAAGAATTCTAATTCTTGTGAACACGAACCATAGTATTTGGAATTAAAAAAGTTGCAACTTTCGCTGCAACTTTTTTAATAGAATAAATCCTTAGAAGGAGTTGATTATTTATTTTTTTCTTCGAATTCTTTTCTGATAATGTTGAGTGCCGCACCTGCTTTGAACCACTCAATTTGTTGTTGGTTGTAAGTGTGGTTTACAATTATACTGTCTGAACTGCCATCTGCATGATTCAATAACAGCGTGAGTGGTAGGCCTGGCGCAAACTCAGTGAGTCCGATGATATCGATGCTGTCATCTTCCTGAAATTTTTCATAGTCTGCTTTGTCGTTGAAAGTTAACGCCAGCATACCTTGTTTTTTCAAGTTGGTTTCGTGAATACGCGCAAATGACTTTACCAATACTGCACGAACACCGAGGTGCCGTGGCTCCATGGCGGCATGTTCGCGTGATGAACCCTCCCCATAGTTTTCGTCGCCCACTACAATAGAACCTACGCCTGCAGCTTTGTATGCTCTTTGTGTAGTTGGAACGGGTCCGTATTCACCAGTGAGTTGGTTTTTAACCAAGTCTGTTTTTTCGTTGTAATAATTCACGGCACCAATAAGCATGTTGTTACTGATATTGTCTAAGTGACCACGAAATTTTAACCATGGTCCGGCCATAGATATATGATCGGTTGTACATTTTCCTTTTGCTTTGATGAGCAATTTTAATCCTTTTAAATCATGCCCTTCCCACGCTTGGAATGGGTCGAGGATCTGCAAACGTTTGCTATCTGTTGCTACCAATACTTGAACGCCAGAGCCGTCTTCGGCGGGTTGTTGGTACCCTGCATCTTCTACAGCAAAACCACGGATGGGTAGTTCGAAACCAGATGGTGGATCAAGTTTTACTTGCTCACCTTTATCGTTGGTGAGGGTATCTGTAAGTGGATTAAAACTCAGGTCACCCGCAATGGCCATCGCAGTTACAATTTCTGGTGAACCTACAAATGCGAAAGTATTGGGGTTGCCATCGGCACGTTTGGCAAAGTTTCTGTTGAAGCTGTGAACGATGGTGTTTTTTTCTGCTTTTTCGGCACCTACTCTTGCCCACATTCCAATGCATGGTCCACAGGCGTTTGCAAAAACGGTGGCGCCAATTTTATCGAAAGTTTCTAAGAAACCATCTCTTTCGATGGTGTAACGAACGAGTTCACTACCAGGTGTGATGGTGAATTCTGATTTGAGCGTAAGTCCTTTTTCAGTTACTTGTTTAGCGAGGCTTACCGCCCTGCTAATGTCTTCGTAAGATGAGTTGGTACAGCTTCCGATCAATCCCACTTCAATTTTAGTAGGCCATCCGTTTGCTGCTGCCGCTTCTTTCATTTTAGAAATGGGCGTAGCCAGATCTGGAGTGAATGGTCCGTTGAGGTGTGGTTCTAATTCACTCAGGTTGATCTCTATTACTTGATCGAAATATGCTTCCGGGTTGGCATAAACTTCTTCATCGCCTGTAAGATGTTCTCTTACTGCATCTGCCATTACTGCAATTTCTTCTCTGCCGGTAGCTTTGAGGTAGCGACTCATGCTATCGTCGTAACCAAATGTAGAAGTGGTAGCACCAATTTCGGCACCCATATTACAAATGGTTCCTTTTCCGGTACAGCTCATGCTCACCGCACCTTCGCCAAAATATTCTACCACAGCACCTGTTCCGCCTTTTACGGTGAGTATACCAGCTACTTTTAAAATTACATCTTTAGGGGCCGTCCAGCCGTTGAGTTTACCAGAGAGTTTCACGCCAATTAGTTTGGGCATTTTGAGTTCCCAAGGCAAACCAGCCATCACGTCACAAGCGTCTGCACCACCAACACCGATGGCAATCATTCCGAGGCCGCCGGCATTTACGGTGTGGCTATCTGTACCAATCATCATACCACCAGGGAATGCATAGTTTTCTAATACTACCTGGTGAATGATGCCCGCGCCTGGTTTCCAGAAACCGATGCCATATTTGTTTGACACAGAGGCCAGAAAATCATACACTTCACTGCTCTCGCTTACTGCACGATTCAAATCCGTTTTGCTATCTACTTTTGCCTCGATGAGATGATCGCAATGTACGGTACTGGGCACTGCTACTTGTGTGCGTCCACTTTGCATAAATTGCAAGAGGGCCATCTGTGCGGTAGCATCTTGCATCGCAACTCGGTCTGGTGCAAAATCTACATATGTTTTGCCTCTTTCGAAAGCGTTGGAAGCATTACCCTGCCATAAGTGGGCATACAGAATTTTTTCTGTTAGAGTGAGGGGCTTGCCAACAGCTTTGCGGGCTGCAGCAATGCGGGCAGGAAAGTTTTCGTATACTTTTCTGATCATTTCAATGTCGAAAGCCATAGTAACAATTTGATGATGGATAATGTGATAGGTTACAATCTTGTTTCGTTTTGTTTGAAGAAAACGATAAATTGAAGCTACCAGTTTAATTTGTGCAAAATTACTGAAACAAAAGGAGTTTATAAAGTGCACTTTGTATTAGATTTCTCTTTAATTTAGCTAGATGAACCGTTTTAAGCATTTTATTGAGTGGCATGTGTTTGGCGTATGCACTTCTGTTGGCGAAAAGATGGGCATAGCTACCAGCACTATCCGTAAATATTTTATTTACATGAGTTTTTTCACCATGGGTTCTCCTGTGATTATTTATTTTTTTTTAGCATTTTGGATGAATGTTAAAAGATACATTTTAAATGCTCGTCGCAACCCTGTTAGGTATCTCTAATAGATTGTCCACCTTACTTTTTTTTCAGTAATTTTCTTTTGGCAATTGCCTAAGGAGTCTCAGGTTCACAGCTGTGAAAGGATCCTAATAATTCATCATCTTGTTGTAAGCCGAAAAAAGATTTTCTGGAAGAAGATTTTTTTCGATTAAATAATACCGATTGAACAAACAATATAGTCCAATATCGGCTATCGCCTTATTGTACTATTTGTTTGATACCATCGGCATTTACTCCCGAAAGCATTCGGGATAAGATCTATAAAATATTGGCATATTATATAAATCACATTGGTATAACTGCTTGCCTTAATCGTACCAATTTTTCTAACAACGGTTCCAATAATTCTAGTCGAAGCATGTTGGCACCGTCACTTTTTGCCACGGATGGGTTGGGATGAGTTTCGATAAACAATCCATCAGCACCGGTTGCAATGGCAGCTTTGGCGATGGTTTCGATGAGTTCTGGGTTACCACCTGTAACACCAGCTGTTTGGTTGGGTTGTTGAAGTGAGTGTGTACAATCCATAATTACCGGAACATTTATTTCTTTCATCCAGGTGATGTTTCTGTAGTCAACTACGAGGTCCTGATAACCAAATGTGTTGCCTCTTTCTATCAATCCTACTTTATCGTTGCCTGCATTTTTAATTTTTTCTACCGCGAATTTCATGGACGGTCCGCTGAGGAACTGTCCTTTTTTTACGTTTACAATTTTGCCTGTTTCTGCTGCAGCAATCAAGAGGTCTGTTTGGCGGCAGAGGAAGGCAGGGATTTGTAATACGTCAACATACTTTGCCGCGATGGCAGCTTCTTCGTGAGCATGAATATCACTAGTGGTGGGTACATGGTATTTTTCACCTGTTTTGCGAATGAGTTCCATGGCTGCTTCGTCGCCAATACCCATGAAGGAGGAAGCACTGGTTCTGTTGGCTTTTCGGTAAGAGGATTTGAAGATGTAAGGAATTTCGAATTGCTTGCAGAGTGTGCTTACTTTTTCAGCAACTTCCATAATGAGGTCTTCGCTTTCTACCACGCATGGGCCGGCTATCAGGAAGAAATTATTGCTGTTGTAAGATTGGTTTTTGAACAATTCGTTCATGTAGTTTGACATGTGGTAAAGTTAAGAATTTAAGCGGGAAGATGGAGTAGGTAGAAATTTGTATTTGTAACTATAGATGAGTAGGGAATGCGTTATACTGATTGGACAAACGTAATAGTCCAATATCGGCTATCGCCTCATTGTACTATTTGTTTGATAACATCGGCATTTACTCCCGAAAGCATTCGGGATAAGCATTTATAAAATATTGGCATATTATATACATCACATTGGTATAACTCGGATTAAAAATTGAGGTGTGCGCCACTTTAAATGGGTAGGGTAAAAAAGTTCTTTAGGTTCGATAGGAACCATATTGTACTATAGTTTCAAAAACAACGATTATCAAGCTGCAATTTATTGCCACAATAAATCGTTGGATAGTAGTGACCTTTTGTATTTTTGATGCCAATGAAAATTTCATCCGATGAATAAAATTGTGCTGTCTCTGCTGTTTTGTTGTGTAATGCAAGCCCAATTAATAGCACAAACGAAAGCTCCAAAGGGATTTAAAGTGAATGTTGGTGTGTTGATGGCTATACCTGCAAGTAATTTAAAATTTAGTACAGTAGGTGCCGGGGTAGATGTGCAAGCGCAATATGGCTTTTCCAATGCTTTAGTGGTCACTTCAAGTGTGGGTTATACAGGTTTGGCAGGGGAGGGATTTTATCCATACACCGCAGTAATTCCCATTACAGTAGGATTAAGATATTACCCCATTGCTAAGTTGTATGCAGCGGGCAAATTGGGTTGGGGCGTTTATAGCCTGAGTTCTACTACTATCAATTACACCGCATATACTTTGGGTGCTGCTTATGAGATTAGTAAAAAATGGGACAGCGGTGTGTATTATGACGGATTCATCAACGATAAAACATCGTTTGGTTATGTAGCATTGCGAGTTGGATATACGTTTTAGTGTTTCTCAATTACTTTCGATACCCGAAGATCTGGTTATAGTCCGAGTACTTCTTTCATGCTGTAAATACCCTTTTTGTTGAATAGAAACCCTGCTGCCAACACAGCACCACTTGCAAATCCTTCTCTGCTATGTGCAGTATGAATGATTTCAATATCATCGACTGGCGACTGATATTTCACCACATGGGTTCCAGGTGCTGGATCTATTCTTTTGCTGATAATAGGTAGTTCATCCATAGCAGAATTTGCTTCGTTTACCCATTTTTTCTTTTCAGGATATGACGATAAAATCTGCTCTGCAATGGTAATGGCTGTGCCGCTTGGGGCATCTTTTTTGGCGGTATGATGAATCTCTTCTACCGATACTTGGTAGGCCGAATGTGGGTGCATTAGTTCGGCTAACTTTTTATTGATTTCGAAAAAAATATTTACGCCAATACTAAAGTTGCTGGCATATAAAAGACTTCCATTCTTTTGAATAGAATATTCTTTTACTTTATCCCAGTCTTCGAGCCAGCCTGTACTTCCACAAACCACTGGGGTGCCTGCATCCATACATGTAAGGATGTTTTGTACGGCGGTGTGTGGACTGGTAAATTCTATAGCTACATCGCAATGTTGAAGGTTGGCAGTGTTTAAATCATCGCTATTGGCAGCATCAATGATGAGTGCAATGGAATGGCCTTTAGCCAAAGCAATTTGTTCAATGGCTTTGCCCATTTTACCATATCCAATCAAGGCTATTTTAAGTGGTTGAAAGATTGTGTTGTTGTTACTCATTGTTAATGCTTGTTTTAAGAAAGTCGCAAAGTTAAATGATGCAGATTAATAAAGGGGGCGGGCCTGCTTCACCAATGAAGCACCAATTTATTTAGGGCTTGCTCAATAACTCAGCCTAGGCACTATTTTAAAAAAGGTTACCCAATTGCAGTTACCTATAAATTTCACTCCGACTGTTTTGAGCATATAGTAATTGTATTTTATTAGGGACACAAGTG
>JBIIPY010000045.1:0-20953 GCA_044342365.1 Ferruginibacter sp.
GGTCAGGAGCCCAAGCGACGGCAATCCGTTTTTTTAATGTAACTTTTTGTATCTACATAGTTCACCCACATTTCTTTCCTTACCTCAACAGTACTGTGGCCCCTGTCGGGGCTTCGACCCACAGCATTTCAGAAAATTCGAATTAAACTTCTTATTCAATGTTTTTTATTTGATTCCGTTTTTCATTTGTCGCTGGTCAGGAGCCCAAGCGACGGCAATCCGTTTTTAATATAGTCTTCACCCAAAATTCATTTTTTAGTTTTCCTGTTTTGTAAAAATTTCTTTTTTCATTTTTTCCCACAACCCATCAAAGCTTTGGTGCTGGTCGTCTTTCCATTTTTTACTGAAGGCCGACATCTTTTCTATTCGGTCTTCTTTGGTGAGGTTAAAAAATGCTGTGATAGCTTCTTTGTCGTGGCTCAATGCCAACTGGTTGTAGAGTTCTTTTAATTCCTGCTCTTTGCGAATGTTGCTGCGGGCCATGTCTATTTCCATCTGTTCTCGCAATTGCACTTTTTCATCGTAACTACCAGATGGCAACAGTGTTTTTGCAATCACTGGCATCAGTTCTATCAGCATCAAAATAAACACAATGAGGTAGTACCTGAATTGCAAGGCGTTGTTGTTCTTGAGCAGATGGCTCAAAGCCTCTATTCGAGTTAAAAAACCATCATTGAGGTAAGCTAAAAATGCTTGTTCTTCTGCTTTGATGGTAGCTTCAATGCCACTGATGGCTCGGTCTGTACTGTCTATCACGGGCTGCATCGTAGCCAGTTTTTGTTGATAGGCAGCATCTAGTTTCTGGTATTCGTTTCTTTTGGCGATGGCAATGTCTTTGATGCCCACTTTGCCGGTACCGCCACTGCCATCTGTTTCAGACAAATAATTGGCCCTAGCAGCTTCCACTCCTGCATAATCGGTACTCAATTCTTTTTTTAAATTTTCTTTATTGAGCAGGAGGGTGGCTTTTTGATTTTTGTACAAACTATCCAATTCGCTTCTTTTGGTTTGTTTGCGCTTTTCATTATCAAGCGAGGTCTGCAGTTTTATTTCTTTGTCGAACATATACAACACCGCAGGCTGCGCCATAAAAGTGCCGATGGTCAATGCCATCAATCCTCTGAACAGCAAAGGAAGCAGCTTTTTTTTGTTTTGTTTGGTGATGCCTTTGATCAATGCCCGATCTATTGTAAGAATCACAAATCCCATGAACACCCCCAAGAGCACACTTATGAGCAATGAGCTCACCATGGTGCTGAAAAAATACGTCCAGGTAAAAGTGGCAAACAGCCATGTGGCCAACACGGTCATGCCCACAATGCGGTATCTGTTGCGGTCAACGACACTGTGTACCAATATCTCTTTTTCAGCGGTACTCAACCACCATAAAAACTCCGTGAGCTGCGATGGCTCATAGTTTTCCCTTTGAGAAAGGGACACATTTCTTTCGGTCATGTAACAAGTATTACAGGTTAAGGTAAAAATGTTTGAATAGTGGAGTTGAGTTGAAGACTTGCAAAATAATACTTCTTTGTTGTTTCAACGCTGTAATAGGGTATAAAATTGGGTATTGGCGTTACATTAACAGATCATTAGCCTATGTAGTTAAACTAGTTGTATATAAAAACGTCTATTGCTTATCTTTGCAGCCATTTAATAAAATTGAATTAAAAACAATTAAAATGAAGAAACTATTAACCGGCATATTTTTATTAACTGTTGCCACTTTTTTTACGGCATTTGCACAAACCACTCCAAAGGGAATTGGCACGAGTGATCCTGCAGCTAAAAAGATTTTAGACGGCGTGAGCAGTAAATTCAAGACATACAAAACGGTACAGGCAAAATTTTCCCTCAAAGTAGAAAATGCAGCAGGCAAAAACCTGGGTACCAAAACAGGTACGGTGTACATGAAAGGCACCAAATACCGAGTAACGGTAACCGGGCAGGAAATTTTTTCTGATGGGTCTAACGTGTGGACTTATGACAAAGCTTCTAACGAAGTCACCATTTCTAAAATTGATCCTTCTGCCAATTCGTTGACGCCACAGAAATTGTTTACCAATTTCTACGACAAAGATTTCTTGTACAAATTGAATGCACCAGCAACCATCAATGGCAAAAGCATGAAAGAAATTGAATTAACTCCCATCGACAAAACAAAACCTTTTCACAAAGTATTGGTGTACGTAGACAACAATGCCATTAATACCACTAAAATATTTGAGAAAAACGGTAATCGTTACACCTACAGTACCAGTTCACTTACACCCAATGTAGCCATTGCTGATGCTATGTTTGTGTTTGATGCTAAGAAATATCCGAATGTAGAAGTGGTAGATCTTCGATAATTCGTTTTATATAATTTGAGGGCCCTGCTTGATTTTCAAGCAGGGCTTTTTATAAGTAAAGCAGTTTTTATTGCCCCCATCTGTAAGAAGAAAAATTCAATCCTGCCAAATCGATGACCCTGTCAACCACCGTGGATGCTACTTCTTCAATGGTTTGGGGTTTGCTGTAAAAGGAGGGAGTGGCCGGGCAAATAATACCACCAGCCAATGTGATGGTTTCCATATTGCGGATGTGCACCAGGTTGTAAGGTGTTTCTCTCGCTACACAAATGAGCTTTCTTCTTTCTTTTAATACCACGTCTGCAGCCCTTGTAATGAGGTCATCGGAAATACCATTGGCAATTCTGCCGAGGGTACCCATGCTGCAAGGAATGATGATCATGGTTTGGTATTGGCCTGATCCTGAAGCAAAAGGCGCATTAAAATCATTTTTATCAAAACTGTGTACACCCTGCAATTGATAATCGTCGTTGTCTAATTCTGTTTTCCACACTTCTTTGGCATTGGTGGTCATTACCAAAGACAGTTCCTGTATCTGGTCTTTCATCTGCACCAATTTCTGCAATAACAACTTCGCATAAATAGATCCACTGGCACCTGTTACCGCTACAACAATTTTTTGCATTATTTTATCGTTTATTTCCGTTTAACTTCGTCTAATCTACAAAACAATCCACGGATGCAAAAGGTTAAATATTTTTTTGGATACCTGTTAGCCCTTTCACTATTGATGGCCATGGCCAACAAACCTACCGAAAAAGTAAATTGGATCAGTTTTGGGCAATTGCAACAAATGTATGACGCAGCGCCAAGGCCCATCATTGTTGATTTGTATACCGACTGGTGCGGATGGTGTAAAGTGATGGATAAAAATACCTATGGTAATTCCAAAGTGGCCGCATTCATCAACGAACATTATTATGCCGTAAAGTACAATGCAGCGTCAAAAGAAAATGTAGTGTTCAACGGAAAAACCTATTCATACAATCCTGAATACAAAACAAATGACGTAGCTATTTATCTCAGTTCGGGGCAGTTAGAATATCCAAATACTATTTTTTTATCAGCGATCGATGCGGCTCCTGCTCCGTTGGCTGGTTACATGAAACCAAATGAGTTTGAAGCGCCTGTGAAATATTTCTCCAAAGCGGTGAATCTAAACATGACTTTTGTAGCATTTAACCAGCAGTTGAAAAAAGAATGGTAACCAATAATGCTTCTTTGGTTAAAGTTTCCTGATCCATTGAATACAGTTGTTGATCACTTCTTCCCGATTTATTTCATTCAGCATTTCGTGTCTTCCATCTTTGTATAAATCATACGTAATATCCTTAGCTCCTGCCGCTTTCCAATTTTGAATCAACTGCAGAAAACCCTTGCCTTCCATTCCCACTGGATCTTTATCGCCAGAGAAAGCGTACACAGGAATATGCTTCGGAATCTGTTGTATGTTGGGGGTTTCCAAGGCATCACGAATTCCCCTGAAAAAATCGTAAAAGAAGCTTGAACTACACACAAAACCACATTGCGCATCTGCTGCATATTTATCTACTTCCTGTTCATCTCTGCTCAACCAATCGTTGGTAGTTCTGTTGGGAGCAAATTTTTTATTGAAAGCTGCAAAGGAAAGATGGTTAATCAGGTTACTCCGATGTTTGTTTCCAAAAATTGTTTTTTGTAACTTGGCCAATCCTATACCCACATTCAACAGCGGATCTTTTTTGCCATTGCTGGCAGATAAAATGAGTCCATCAATTTGCGCACCATGCAATTGAAAAAACCGTTGACTAATAAAGGATCCCATGCTATGACCCAATACAATCAATTTTTTTTCCGGATGTTTTTCTTTAAGGTGGTGGGTGATCATCCGAATGTCTTCTACCTGATCATTGAACCAATTAGTACCTACCAATCCTTGCTCAGCAATGCTCGGCACTGCTTTGCCATGTCCGCGCTGGTCGTGCGCATACACTGCTATTCGTTCTTGCAGAAAATAAGGAACGATGGCCTGGTATCGTAATGCATATTCTGCCATACCATGTACAATATGAAGTACGCACAATACCTCACCGTTGGGAATCCATTCATACATCGGTGTTTGATGGCCATTGGCGGTGGTAAGAAGATAAGTGGTTGGTTCCATAATCATTGTTTATACAGCCTACAATTTACTACAATAAACATGCGAATCGTTTGCCGCATAAAAAAATCCCACTCGCTGGGAGTGGGATGAAATTTTTTTACATGGCTTCTGCCATATCTGGAATGTCGGCGGCTTTGTAAAGTCCGGCATCTAGTTTCTTTTTGGTTTCTTCAAATGCATGTAATGTTTGATCAATGTCATCATTGCTATGAGAAGCGGTAGGTATCAGTCGGAAAATAATATCTCCTTTTGGTATCACCGGGTACACTACAATACTGCAGAATATATGAAAGTTCTCTCTTAGGTCCATCACCATTTGTGTGGCTTCTGGCACATCGCCCTTCATGTAGATAGGGGTTACCGGTGAGTTGGTGTGTCCAATATCAAAACCTCTTTCTTTTAAGCCCGTTTGCAATCTTTCTACATTGCTCCAGAGTTTTTCTCTGAGCTCGGGCATGTTAATGGTCATTTCCATGCGCTTCAGCATTCCTTCTACGATCATCAATGGAAGACTTTTTGCGAAGATCTGAGAGCGCACATTGTAACGCAGGTATTTCAACACATTTTTCGGCCCTGATATAAATGCACCGATGCTGCCCATACTTTTTACGAAAGTAGAGAAGTAAAGGTCTACACCATCTTGGCAATCCTGTGCCTGGTCTGCACCGCCACCTGTTGGGCCCATGTAGCCAAAACCGTGCGCATCATCGATGAACAAGCGGAATTCATATTGTTGTTTCAGTGCTACGATTTCTTTCAGTATGCCCTGTTCACCATCCATGCCAAACACCCCTTCTGTGATAACCAAAATGCCGCCACCTTGTTTGTTGGCGAGTTCTGTTGCACGTTGCAATTGCTTTTCGCAGTCTACATATCGTTGTGTTTAAATGCATAGCGATGGCCCATGTGCAATCTCACACCATCTACAATACAGGCATGACTTTCGGCATCGTACACGATCACATCTCGGCGGTTTACCAATGCATCAATACAACTCATTATACCCTGGTATCCAAAGTTGAGCAACATGGTATCTTCTCTGTTCACAAACTTGCTGATCACTTTTTCTAATTCCTCGTGTTTGGCAGTATTGCCACTCATCATTCTGGCACCCATAGGATTTCCCATGCCGTAGGCCGCAGCGGCTTCCGTATCTACTTTACGCACTTCCGGGTGGTTTACCAGTCCGAGGTAATTGTTTAAACTCCACACGATCATTTCTTTTCCCCTGAACTGCATCCTTGGTCCCAATTCACCTTCTAGTTTTGGGAAAGCAAAATAACCATGCGCCCTGTCCATGTGCTGCCCAAGTGGGCCACCATCTTTCACTAATTTTTCAAAAACATCCATGCTGATTTATGATTTTAGATTTTAAATTGTAGATTTTTCTCAAAATATGATTAATAGATTGCAAAAATACAATAAATAAGCATTTGCTCAAAACGCATCAAATTAAGTACAAACCTTAACTTCAAGCTATGAAAAGATTATTGATATTAGCTTTAAGTCTGCTGCAGGTTATAACTGCTTGCTTTGGCCAGCAAAATCAGGAGAAAATAAAAAAGCTAAAATTCTGTGGGTACACGTACAAGGATTCAGCTTTTTTGCGAACACATTTTGAACAGCAACTTGCTTTTTTACAGATAAACAGCGGAGATACGATTGTAGATATTGGCAGTCAGAGCGGTGCTTATATTGGGGCTATTAATGTAATAGCTGAGTTTAAAAATGTACATTTTATTTTGGTTGATATTGATAGCAGTTGTTTGAACAGTACCAAATTAAGTAATATGATTACATATTACGAAAATTTAAAGGGATCATCTTTCAACAACAGCACAAGCTTTTTGGTTAACACAACCGATAGTTTATACCTGCCGCTTAACAGCAAAAAAAAACTTTGGCTCTTTAACACCCTGCACGAAATACCCGATAAAGCGGTTATTATTAAACAAATGGCTGCTGTGTTGCAAACCGGCGGCGAAATTATAATTGCAGAGTTGATGGCTTCTGAAAAAAACAAGATACATGGTGGGTGCAAATATCCATTGATGACCGAAGCTGCATTAAAAAAACTGATGCAGGATGCAGGGTTTTTATTTAAAAATGTAGCTGTAAATCCTATACCAGCTAAAAAGATAAGAAATCCTTATTGTTTGTTTCGTTTTATAAAGCTGTAAACAGCCTACTTTTGTAGCTTGAAAAATTATTTTATGCTCCGCAGATTTATTTTAATGTTTACTGTTTACTTTTTTACTGTTGCTGCTTTTGCACAAGCAACTAAACCAAAACTGGTTGTGGGTTTAGTTATTGATCAAATGCGCTGGGATTATTTGTACAAATACAACAAAATGTACAGTGCCAACGGGTTCAAACGTTTGTTGAGCCAGGGGCATAGTTTCGAAAATACTTTTATTCCTTTTATGCCCACCTATACTGCACCCGGTCATACTTGCGTGTATACCGGAAGCGTGCCTGCCATTCATGGCATCGTTGGCAATAACTGGTTTGACGTGCGCACAGGAAAAAACGTGTACTGTACCGATGATTCTACTGTAAACACCGTGGGTAGCAACACCAGGGCGGGTAAAATGAGTCCAGACAACATGTGGTCTACCACTGTTACCGATGAACTACGACTCAACAACAATTTTCAAAGCAAAGTCATTGGCATTTCCCTTAAAGACAGAGGTGCTATTTTACCCGCTGGCCATTCAGGCAATGCCGCTTATTGGTACGATGATGCAGTTGGAAAGTTTATTACCAGCACTTATTATATGCAACAGTTGCCAAACTGGGTAAACGATTTTAACAACAAAGATCTGCCAACACAGTACATGAAAAAAGATTGGAATACGATGTATCCCATAGAAAAATATGTATTGAGCAGTGCAGATGAGCAACCTTACGAAGGAACCGTTACAGGATTAAATACTACTACTTTTCCGCACAAGGTTTCTGCATTAACCGACAAAAGATACAGCGCTTTCAAATCAACGCCTTATTCTACCACCTATACGTTCGATTTTGCAAAAGCAACCATCGATAATGAAAAATTGGGCAGCAATAGTGTTACAGATTTTCTGGCTTTGAGTGTTTCTACTACCGATTATATTGGTCATAGTTTTGGGCCAGACTCTAAAGAGATCGAAGACACTTATTACAGACTCGATAAAGACATTGCTGATTTCTTAAATTACCTAGATGCTAAATTGGGCAAAGGGAATTACCTACTCTTTTTAACAGCAGACCATGGCGTAGCGCATATTCCAGGTTTTTTGAAAGAACACAACATTCCAGGTGGAACCTTTGATGATGGACCCTTGCGCAATGAGATGAATAAATTGATCCTTGAAAAATTTGGGGTAGACAAAGCCATTTTGAATACACAGAATTACCAGTTTTACCTCAATGAACCCGCCATCAAATCATCAGGTAAAGACAGAGAAGAGATGGTAGAACTCATTGTGGAGGAACTCAAAAAACAACCTTATATCATCAATGCTTTTGAAATTGCAGAATTGGAAGAAACCACTTTGCCTCAACCACAAAAAGTAATGATGGCCAATGGATATAATCCGGTAAGAAGTGGCCACATCATGTACACGGTAAAACCCGGCTACTTCGATGGAGGCAGCAAGGGCACCACGCATGGCTTGTGGAATCCATATGATGCACACATTCCCAATGTTTGGTTTGGCTGGAAGGTGAAGCCCGGCAATACCTATAGAGAAACGTATATGACAGATATTGCTCCCACCGTTGCCGCTTTCTTAAAAATACAAGTGCCCAATGGCAATGTAGGCAAAGTGTTGGAAGAAGTGATTCAAAAATAATAGGATCATTAGTTTGAATGAATTCCTGATATTAAAAAAGCTTTAGCGTGCATGCTAAAGCTTTTTTGTTGGGTTACTAGGATTCGAACCTAGACAAACAGAATCAAAATCAGGTTGCCCATCATTCCTTCATACCTAGGAAACCTATATTCCTATTGACTTAGGTAGGGTCAAAAGGGCAGTAGAGTGGGGCAGCTAATTGCCAACGCGATTAAAAAGGAAATTTCTAACTGATGATGAGGTAATTAGATTGCTTTGGTTCCTGCCCTACTTACCACGTTTTGATTGAATTACACATTGTTCACAAGGAAACGGGCCTGTAGGGCAGGGGAAGTTGGTACAAGCTGTGGTTAATCCATAGAACAAGAATTAAAGTTGGAATGTTCCTGATATTCTGAACTTATGTCCGAGATTAAGTTACTTTATAATCCCGATATCTTTAATGACGGCATTAGCATAGTGTGCCGAATGAATAGATGTCCAGGCACCCGAAGTTTGTCTCCACAAACTGTACGAAAGTGACTGATTGAGGGGTACTTGCCAAATAATACTAAGTCGCGGGTATGTACGATTTACATCTTGTGAATAAAAAAAGGAAAATGAAGTGTTTCTTTCTTCATATCGCTTATTCCCCATGGGTATTGGGAAAAAATTTTTTAACAGCTATGGGAAGTTGACTTTCTAATACCGAAAATGGTTGACCGATATAATTTGCTTTATTAGCTACAATTGTTTGTAAAACTGCCAATGTATCAATGTTAGGCTGTGCTTTAACCTTTGATGTAATGGCTAATAGTATGATAAAGCTGATAAAGAATATCTTTTTCATAATGTCGAATTTAAAGTTAGTATTTTGCCTTGAGAACCGAACGAATGCAACTGCAAAATGCTATGTTTGAATGAGTGGCTATGAGGCAATAAAAAAAAGGACAAACCAGCTATTCGCCTATTTGTCCTTTTTGTTGGGTTACTAGGATTCGAACCTAGACAAACAGAATCAAAATCTGTTGTGCTACCTTTACACCATAACCCAAACTAATCCCTTTTTTGATTTGGGAATGCAAAAATAGGGGTTGTAAAAAAATGTTCCAAAAGTTTTTTTAAAATCAACCGTTTTAAGGGCTGTTTTTTTACTACCCTTCATTCTACATAATTTATAACATGTCTTCCCTGTTTTTCAATTCTTTTATCTTGTCTAATGCACCCGATACCACATCACACATAATGGTATACAAAGCGCCGGGATGATGATTTGCATAAATATATTCCAATGCTTCGCCTTCATTAGCAATGGTCATCACCGGCAGGTTGGGATTTTGCTGATGAATGCCTTCTTTGAGCAATTGAATAATTTCGTCTGCTGTTCGTCCACGAAGGTTTTTATCGCAACGGATGATGATCTCATCAAAACATTCTGCCGAAATCTGCCCCAATGCACGAATATCTTCGTCCCTCCGATCGCCAGTACCGCTGATCAAACCTATTTTTTTAGGATATTCAAGTTTGCTGATAAAATCTGCCAACAACCTCATCCCATGCGGATTGTGTGCAAAATCGGCCAATATGGTGAAATTTTTGAACTGGAAAAAGTTGAGTCTGCCCGGCGTTTGGTTGGCCGATGGCACAAATGACATCAACGCAGATCGTATGTCTTCGATGGTAATATCCCTGTATAAATAGGAAGCCATTACAGCGGGCAAACAGTTGGCAATATTGTGCATGGCCTTGCCTTCAAAAGTAATGGGCACATCTTTTACATGAATGACCCGTATTTTCCAGTTGCCTTTTAAAATGCTGATATAGCCGTTTTCGAACACCGCTGCCAATCCACCTTTTTTACAATGAGCCTTAATGCGGGCATTGTCTTCTTCCATGCTAAACAACGCCACATTGCAACGAAGGTCTTTTGTCATGGCGAATACCAGGTCGTCATCAGCATTCAATACAGCATAACCGTGTGGAAAAACCGTTTCCGGAACTACGGCTTTTAATTTAGCCATTTGTTCGAGCGTATTAATGCCTCCCAGCCCCATGTGATCTGCTGCTACATTGGTAACGATGGCTACTTCACAGTTTTGAAATGCCAATCCGTTTTTGAGAATTCCACCTCGTGCGCATTCCAACACTGCAAAATCTACTGTGGGGTCTTTTAATACAAATTGCGAACTAATGGGTCCGGTACAATCACCCTTCATCATCAACTGATTTTGAATATACACCCCATCACTGGTGGAATATCCTACCTTTTTACCTGCGCTCTTAGCAATATGCGCTGTGATGCGGGTGGTGGTGGTTTTACCATTGGTACCCGTGATGGCGATGATGGGAATTCTACCTGCACTTCCCTTCGGGAAAAGCATGTCTACAACCGGCTCTGCCACATTGCGGGGCAATCCTTCAGAAGGCTCTATGTGCATTCTGAAACCTGGTGCAGCATTCACTTCCAAGATAGCGCCCCCATTTTCTGTAACGGGTGTACGCAGGTCGTTTGCCATTATATCGATGCCACAAATATCCAAGCCAATAATTTTTGCAATGCGTTCGCACATAAAAATATTGGCAGGATGCACTTCGTCTGTTACGTCGGTAGAGGTTCCACCTGTTGATAAATTAGCAGTGGGCTTTAGCATCACCAATTCTCCGGCAGGAGGAATAGACTCGATGGTATAATTTTTTTCATCCAACATTTTCTGTGTAAAGCCATCAATGGTGATCTGTGTTAACACTTTCTCATGACCATACCCTCTGCGTGGATCTTTGTTTACTGCATCTATCAGTTGTTGAATGCTGCTTTTGCCATCGCCTGTTACAGATGCAGGCGTACGAAGTGCAGCACAAATAAATTTATAGTTGATCACCAATACCCTGAAATCTACACCCGTGATAAATTTTTCGATGATCACCGATCTGCCATAGACCTGAGCGGCTTCAAAAGCAGTGAGCGCTTGTTCCCAAGTGGTGATATTGGTGGTGTTGCCTTTGCCATGGTTGCCATCTATGGGTTTTATCACCAATGGATATCCATATTTCTCCACTGCTTCTGCCAATGCTTCCTTCGATCTAATGACGGTTCCACTTGGTACAGGAATTTCTGCTGCACCCAACAAAGCCTTTGTTTCTTCTTTGTCGCATGCGATGTCTACGGCAATGTTACTGGTAGTACTGGCAATGGTGGCACGAATTCTTTTTTGGTGAATGCCATAACCCAATTGTACCAACGAATGTTTGTTGAGTCGGATATAAGGGATGCCTCTTTTGGCGGCTTCGTCTACAATGCAACCTGTGCTGGGTCCCAACCTGGTGTCTTCTCTTATTTCTCTCAACCGCATGATGTCTGCTTCCAAATCGTAGGGCTCATCGTTGGTTAGCGCCATGGCAACATTTACTGAAGCTTTCGCAGCATATACCCCTGCATCTTCTTCTGTGTAACTAATGCATACATAATATTCCCCTTCTTTGCCGGTTCCTCTTGTTCTGCCAAAACCAGTATCCATTCCCGCAAGTGTTTGCATTTCCAATGCTATGTGCTCAATCACATGGCCCATCCAGGTACCTTCTTCTACTCTGGCGAAAAAGCCTCCTGCTCTGTCTTCGCTACAGCGGTGCTCATACATGGTGGGGAACATTTTTTGGAGGCGATCTTTAAAACCTTCGATCGTATTGGTTGGACGTTGCTCCATTTCTTCGAGATCCAATTTCATTTGAATCAGTTTGTTGCGGCGCACACTCCAGTAATTGGGTCCTCTGAGTACTTTTATCTCTATAATTTTCATGTTGATAACGTGCTGGTTTTGCTAGTTGGAAAAAAAGGAAATTAATCAAATCATTTTGCTTTACAAAAAAATACACGCGCAATGCGCTATTCATCTGGATCTCTACTCGTTGATTCCTCAAAAAGCAACCGGCCACAAAAAAAGGAATTCCCTTAATTTTGTGGTTGATTAAAATTCAATGCATGCAATTTGCTAAGGGAAAACTGATAGCCATTGGTGGGGCAGAAGACAAAGGAACAGACTTAGAAAAAGGGGAGATCACAAGAAACAACCTTAATTTTTTTGAACTGGGTATTCTGAGACGCATTATGGAAGAAGCGGGCGGATCGTTGTCGCGCATTGAAGTAATCACCACCGCTAGCATGATTCCTTACGAAGTAGGAGACAATTACATGGATGCCTTTGGCAAAATTGGTTGTACCAATGTAGGCGTGATGCACATCCGAAACAGAGGCGATGTGGGCAAACAAGAATACCTCGAACGCATCGAAGAATGCAACGCGGTGATGTTCAGCGGCGGCAACCAGCTCCGGCTATCCAGTATTTTTGGAGGAACCAATTTTCTCGAATTATTGCATACCCGTTTATTGAATGAAGAAAATTTTGTGATAGCAGGCACTTCGGCAGGTGCCATGGCCATGAGCAACACCATGATTTACGAAGGCAATGCTACTCGCGCACATTTGAAGGGTGAAGTAAAAATTACTACTGGATTGGGTTTTATGGATGATGTAATTTTTGATTCCCATTTCGAAAAGCGGGGACGCTTCGGAAGACTTGCCCAAGCCGTGGCGGCTAATCCCAGCTGTATTGGTATTGGTCTCGGAGAAGATACGGGCATGCTCGTTACCAACAGCAATAAAATGGAAGCCATTGGAAGTGGGTTGGTGATTATTGTAGATGGACACGATATTCGACATTGCAATATTGCCGATATTCCAGATGGTAATCCGCTGAGCATCGAAAACCTACGGGTGCATTTTTGTGAAAAAGGCAATGGCTATATGGTAAAGGAACGAACCTATTTACCAGAGGTTTCCGAAGGGGCAGTGATACTTAAAAACGTTGATGTAGAATAAAAAAAAGGGGCTGTCTCATAAGTAGGAGGCAGCCTCTTTTTATTCGGATTCCTATCGGAGAAGGATAGTCTTTTAAGCAAATATCAGCGCCATTTTTTAATTATGAGACAGCCTCTTTTTTGGAATATTATATTGCTTGTATCAGGTAATAATTTTTCAGCGCCGAAGTTGGAGTTATCTCCAACTTCATATCTTCAGCGCCGAAGTTGGAGTTATCTCCAACTTCATATCTTATTAGAACTCGTACTTTCTATCAAAATAATTAAGAACGATCATTCCTATCGCATGCCGCGGGCTTATTTTCTTTTTCTTGAAAAAAAACAAAAGCCTGTCTGCCGTTAGGTAGATCAAGGGCTGCAGAAAAAAAAGCTCCCGATTCGCTTCGCTCATTGTGGGACACGTAAAAATCATTCGTCGGGTGTGAAATGAAATGAGTCACAACATTTATGCTAAGCCCAGCTATGTGCGACTTACAAGCTAACAATATATCTAGGCTTTAGTATCAACAATTTAATTTCTACATCCCTCCTTTTGATTTTCTTCACGCAATTTTTTCTGAGGCCCAGATGAGCCTTCGTAGCTGGTTGTTGATGAGAAGAATACACTTTTTTGCAGCATATCTAACTACATAAAAATTGGCAATAGAGAATCGAATTGAATCCAGCCTATTTTTTACGAAGTATTACACAGCCTGTATCAAGTAATAATTTTTCTTTCCTTTTTGAATCAACAGGTATTGATCGTGCAACAACATGCTGTCATTCACCACAAATTCTGGTCCTTCAATTTTTTTTCTATTGATGCTCACACCACCGCCCTGTAACGTTCTGCGGGCTTCACCTTTGCTGGGAAAGATAGCGGTTTCAGCCAACAAACTCACCACATCAATGCCATTGGCAATGGTTTCTTTTGAGAAAGTACTTTTTACAATACCCTCCATATTGTTCAAATCATCTTCACTCAAACTATCTGCTGATGCGTTTTGAGTAGCAAATAATTTGGCAGTGGTTTCAATGGCATTTTCAAATGCTGCTTCGCCATGTACAAAAATGGTGAGTTCTTTTGCGAGGGTTTTCTGCAACAATCTTTCTGCAGCATTTTGTTCCTGCGCTGCTATCAATTCATCAATGGTTTCTTTTGATAAAAAAGTAAAAATTTTGATCCATTGTGCAGCATCAACATCCGATGCATTGAGCCAGAATTGATAAAATTGAAACGGGCTGGTTTTTTGGGCATCCAACCACACATTGCCTTTTTCTGATTTGCCAAATTTGCCGCCATCTGCTTTTTTAATAAGCGGACACGTAAAGGCAAATGCTTCGCCGCCTGCTTTTCTTCTGATGAGCTCACTACCGGTTACTATATTGCCCCATTGGTCGCTTCCTCCCATTTGAAGTTTACAATTTTTGTTAGTATACAACCAATAAAAATCGTATCCCTGAATAAGTTGATAAGTAAATTCGGTAAATGACATTCCATTTTCACTTTCAAGGCGTTTTTTTACACTGTCTTTCGCCATCATATAATTCACCGTGATGTGTTTACCCGCATCTCTGATAAAATCTAAGAAAGTGAGGTTTTTAAACCAGTCGAAATTGTTCACCATTGCAGCCGCATTGGATTTTGCGGGATCAAAATCAATAAATTTTTCCAGCTGCGCTTGAATACCAGCCAGGTTTTTCGCCAGCGTTTCTTCACTCAATAATACCCTTTCTTCACTTTTCCCACTTGGGTCGCCCACCATCCCTGTAGCCCCACCCACCAATGCTACTGGCTTGTGGCCAGCTTTTTGTAAATGAACCAACAATAAAATAGGCACCAAGCTGCCAATGTGCAAACTATCGGCAGTAGGGTCGAAGCCCACATAACCTGTGGTAACCTCTTTGTTTAACTGTTCAGCGGTTCCGGGCATAATATCCTGTAACATTCCTCTCCAACGCAGCTCTTCTATGAAACTATTTGTCATATTGGTTCGTTTATAATTATGGGTATCAATTTTGGAATGCAAAAATGGGTAGTTTTTTTTAATTATGGTCATCATAAGATTTTTCAGCTTTCAATGAGCACATTGGAGGCCACACCATTAACCACACTAGGTTAGCTAGCATCCGTAATTTGAGTCAATTTTTAGCCGTTGAAACCTTGTGTGAATGTTGTATTTTTGAGTTGTTTAGAACTAAAGTTGGACTAGCACAATTTTGATCATATTAATACGTTTTCAAATGTGGTTTCAAAGGAAGTCTTGAAATCTATCAATTCTAACTCACATGAAAAAAAGCTTTTTTGCTTTAACCTTTTTGTCGTTGGTGGTTCCATTTTCTGGGGAAGCCCAATTTAGGAAGTACTCTAACGAATTCTTGAATATTGGTGCAGGCGCAAGAGGATTGGCTATGGGCAATGCCCAGGTAGCTACTGCCAACGATGCCACTGCAGGTTACTGGAATCCAGCCGGCTTAACCGGCGTAAAAAACAATCCGAACGCGGGTATCATGCACGCAGAATATTTTGCAGGCATCGCCAAATACGATTATGCATCATTGGCCATCCCTGTTCAAAACAACAAAAGAACACTGGGCTTCTCCCTGCTTCGATTTGCAGTGGATGACATTCCCAACACATTGTTTTTAGTGGAGCCAGACGGCAGTATTAACTACAACAATGTACAAACTTTCTCTTCTGCAGACTACGCCTTCCTTTTCTCTTTTGCACAAAATTTAAAAGAAACAGAAAACAAGCGCATTAGCTTTGGAGCAAATGCAAAAGTAATTTACCGTAAAGTAGGAAAATTCGCCACTGCCTTGGGTTTCGGCCTGGATGCAGGCATTCAAATGCATGGCAACAAATGGCGTTTGGGATTGGTAGCAAGAGACATTACCACCACCTTCAACGCCTGGACTTTCAACTTTACTGAAAAGGAAAAAGAAGTATTGTATCTTACCAACAACGATATTCCAATAAAGTCAACCGAGCTCACAGCTCCAAGAATAGTGTTGGGTGGAGCTTATGAATTCAATGTAAGTTCTAGCGTAAAATTATTAACAGAAGCCAATCTCGATTTTACTTTTGATGGCCAACGCAATACGGTGCTAAGAGGAAACACGGTTAGCATCGATCCAAGGTTTGGTTTGGAAGCAAACATCAAAGACGTATTTTTTGTAAGAGGGGGTATCACCAATTTTCAGCAAGCATTGGCCGATGGAGATACATTGAACCAGAAAAAAGTATGGATCTATCAGCCCAGTGCCGGTGCAGGTTTCAAAATAAACAATGTTATGTTAGATTACGCATTCAGCAATCTGGCCAATCAATCTAATCCCTTGTTTACTCACGTGTTTTCTATAAGAGTAAATTTTACTAAAAAAGAAGATTAATTAAAATACAACATCTTTTATGATGAAAAAAATACTGGCTACTTTTTTAATCGTTTGTTCTTTTGCTGCTTCTGCACAGCAACTCAACAATGCCTGGATTGACTACAGCAAAACTTATTATAAGTTTCAAATTGCCAAAAATGTTGTTACAAGAATTCCGCAATCTGTGGTTTCAGCAGCAGGATTGGGTACTGTAAACGCAGATCATTTTCAATTGTGGAGAAACGGAATACAAGTACGCCTTTATACTTCGGTGAGCAATGCGCCATTGGGTGCCGCAGACTTTATAGAATTCTGGGGAGAAATGAATGATGGTAAACCAGACAATGAACTGTATCGCCTTTCAGATTATCAATTGAATGACAAGTATAGTTTGGAAACAGATACAGCAGCTTATTTTTTAACGGTTAACCCTGCTGGCGGCAATCTCCGCTTCAACAATGCGGTGAACAGTGCACCGAGTGCTGCAACGCCAGATGCTTATTTTATTCGGACCATCGATGAACAATTTAAGACTACTTTAAACAGAGGTTATGCCAATAGAGTAGGTGAATATGTTTACTCTTCGTCTTACGACCAAGGCGAAGGCTGGACGGGGTCGAATGTTTTCCCATCCGATGCATTCCAATATCGGTTTTTGGGATTGAATGTGCACACTGCTGGACCAGTCAATAGCTTTTCCCTTAAAGTGAATGCAGCAGGAAATGCAGAAAATTCGCGCAATCTTAAGATCAACGTAAATGGCCCAACTGGTACTGAAGTGTACAACCAGCCCATGCCGTTCTTCACTTATAAAAAAGCTACCATAAACAACCTTCCTCTTAATCTGTTAACCAATACATCTAACGTTATTGTTGCGGCAACCAATGTTTCTTCGGTTACCACAGATAGGATGGTAGTGGCAAGCATGTCAATCACCTATCCGTCCACCTTCAACTTTAACAATGAAAAGAGTTTCTATTTTGAACTCGAAGCGTCTGCGACCGGAAATTATTTGAATATCAGCAATTTTAACAATGGTGGGGTTGCGCCGGTGCTTTATGATATGACCAATGGATTAAGGTACATTGGCGAAATTGCTTCTACTGCTGGGAGGGTAAAATTTGTTTTACCAGCCTCTGCACTACCTGTAAGAAAATTCATGTTGATGAATGTTCAGCCAGCTGAAATCAATACCATCAATAGCGTAACCACAAGAAATTTTGTGAATTACAGTGTAGCTGCAAATCAGGCAGATTACCTCATCATCAGTAACAATGATTTATACAATGATGGCAACGGCAACAACAATGTTGAACAATACCGCGCCTACAGGGCTTCTAATAATGGAGGTAACTTCAATGCCAAAGTTTTTGAAATTAGAGAACTTACAGATCAATTTGCGTTTGGAATAAAATCGCATCCTGCTGCCATACGCGATTTGGTAAGATATGCCAATAGAAACTTTAATGTGAAACCAAAATATGTGATGCTTATTGGGCGGGGTGTAGACTATTATGATGCAATGCTTAACCGCACCAACACCATTCTACCCATTTTAAATAAAATACCAACTTTTGGATGGCCTGCCTCTGATATTTTGTTGGTTTCTGAACCTGGCACTACCATGCCCACCGTACCTATTGGGAGGCTGAGTGTGATTAATGGGGGCGAGATAGCCGGGTACTTACAAAAAGTAAAAGATTACGAAACAGCACAGCGCACCCCGAGTCCGTATGTTGCAGATAAAGCCTGGATGAAAAAATACATGCATGTTATTGGGGGGAAAGACGTTTCGGAGAACGAAACTTTTAAAAACTACATGGATGGGTACAAAAGAATAGCAGAAGATACTTTATTAGGGGCAAGTGTAGAAACATTCTCTAAAACATCTACCGGATCAGTACAGCAGGCCAATAGCGAACGCATAGAGCAACTGTTTGCTGAAGGGCTTGGTTTTATTGGATACTTCGGCCACTCATCAGCCAACACCTTTGAGTTTAATTTGAGCAACCCTGAATTGTACAACAACGGTGGTAAATACCCTTTCTTTAATGTTAGCGGTTGTAGTGCTGGAAATTTTTTCAACTTCGATCCATCCAGAGCAGGTGGTGTACTCTCTTTGTCGGAAAAATATATTTTGGCACCTCAAAGAGGTAGTATCGGATTTTTAGCAGACACTCACTTTGGGATTCCGCCATTTCTAAACTTTTACAACAGCAACTTCTATAACAATTTTAGCAAAAATATGTATGGTAGTTCTGTAGGTAATCAGGTAAAAGAGGTGTTGGCCACTTTGGGGGGATCTAACCCCAACCTCGATTACTATACCAGAATACATCTGGAAGAAATTGCGCTACACGGTGATCCTGCCATCAAAATTAATTACAGCACTAAGCCAGATTATGCAGTAGAAGATCCAATGGTATTGGTGAGCCCAAATATTATTTCTGTTGCCGATGCCAACTTCTCATTGAAAGTTAAAATGCACAACATCGGTAAAGCAGTAGGGGATTCAATTGTTGTTTCGGTGAAAAGAAAATTACCCAACGATTCTATCAAAGTAATGTTTGAAGGTAAAATTGCAGGAATCAGAGCCATCGATTCGCTTCAATTTACCGTGCCCATCAATCCGCTTACAGACAAGGGGTTGAACCAATTGATCGTTGAATTAGATAAAACCAACCTGGTTGATGAACTGTTTGAAACCAACAACAAAGTTACCAAAGACTTCTACATTTTTGAAGATGAGTTAAGGCCAACCTATCCTTACAATTTCTCTATTCTAAATTTGCCCAACATAACATACGTTGCCAATACTGCCAACCCACTGGGAGAGAACAGGCAATATCGGTTTGAAATAGATACCACCGAATTGTTCAACTCAAGTTTTAAACGAACCATGAGTACCAACGGCATTGGTGGTATTGTGCAGTTTACTCCTAACAATATTACCTATACCGATAGTACCGTTTATTATTGGAGGGTAGCAATGACACCATCCAACAACAATCCCATTATATGGAACAGTTATTCTTTTATCTATTTGCCCAATAGTAAGCAAGGTTTTAACCAGTCGCACTATTACCAACATAAAAAATCACTCTACAACAACATTACATTAAGGGAAGATAGAAAGTTAGAATATCCGCAGTTGGCGAGAAACATTACCATTAGAACAGGGTTGCATCCATTTGTAGATTACACCAGAATAAATGTAAACCTCGATTTTGACCAATTGGAATTGTATGGTTGCAGATTCAATTCACTTCAGTTTTATGTTTTTGATACGGTAACGTTGAAGCCTTGGAAGAATACCAATATCAATGCAACAGAAGCCCGTTTTAGAAGTTGGCC
Source organism: Ferruginibacter sp. (assembly GCA_044342365.1). GTDB lineage: Bacteria > Bacteroidota > Bacteroidia > Chitinophagales > Chitinophagaceae > Ferruginibacter. The sequence goes on from JBIIPY010000045.1 coordinate 19,890, forward strand.
TGTTTGTCAGAATAGTGCCACCCCTGGTGAACCAGGTCGTTATTTCTTTGAATTCCCTTACGACAATTCTGGAGGTATTCCTTATAGAAAACGTGCAATGGATTTTATAGATGCCATTCCATCTGGTATGTACGTGGCCATTACCAACTTAGGAAATAAAAATTCTAACACCACATTCATCAACCAATGGATGGCAGATACCACACTATATGGTTCTGGGAACTCGCTGTATCATAAATTAAAGTCATTGGGTTTTACTGCTATCGATAGTTTTAGCCGAAGTTTACCCTTCTTGTTTTTCTATAAAAAGGGAAGCAATGCGTTTACACCTATTCAGCAGATAGGCCCTAGTGATACCAATCAGATAGAACAAATTATTACCCTCAATTCGTTGATACCAGAAGGCACGATAGAATCACCAACCTTTGGTCCTGCCACTTCCTGGAACGAATTGCATTGGAGAGGCACCAGCGTTGATCCAACCTATACAGACACTACAAGCATACAGGTATGGGGTGTGAGAAACGACGGATCATCTTCTTTGATGGCTACCGTAGCTCCATCAAGAGATACCAGTTTGGCCTTCATTAATCCGAATACTTATCCTTACCTGAAACTCAAAATGTTTAACAAGGATGATCGAAATCTCACACCCCAACAACTTACTTATTGGAGAATCAATGCAAGTTTGGCTCCCGAAGGTGCGGTGGCCCCCAACATATTGTATAGCATGAGCGCCGATACGGTTGATCAGGGCGAAAAAATAGATTTTAAATTGGCGTTCAAAAATATCAGTCAAACCGCTTTTGACAGCCTATTAAAAGTGAAGCTCATCATCACCGATCGTTACAACGTGCCTCATCCCATTAATATTCCTCAACGCAAAGCCTTGGTGGCAGGCGATACGCTAACCGTGAGTTATAAAATAGATACCAAAGATTATCCTGGTTCTAATACACTTTTCATCGAGTTCAATCCCGACAATCACCAGCCGGAGCAATTGCATTACAACAACATTCTGTACAAAGAATTTTTTGTAAGAGAAGACAATTACAACCCACTCT
>JBIIPY010000010.1:0-48720 GCA_044342365.1 Ferruginibacter sp.
CCACTCTTAGATGTAACCTTTGATGGGGTGCACATTCTCAACAAAGACATTGTGGCCTCCAAGCCCAATGTGTTGATAAAGTTGAAAGATGAAAGCAGGTTCCTTGAATTGAAAGATACTTCTTTGATGAAAGTGCAGGTGCGTTTCCCCGACCAAACCATTCGTGAATATCATTTTGGAGACAGCATGGTATTTATTCCAGCCAACCTGAGTACCAATGGTGAAAATACAGCCAGCATCGAGATGAAGCCTTTCTTCCCTGAAGATGGAGAATACGAACTCATCGTTTCTGGTAAGGATGTAAATGGCAACAAAGCTGGTGCATTGGACTATAAAGTGAGCTTTAATGTGATCAACAAACCCATGATCTCCAACTTGCTCAACTATCCAAATCCTTTCACCACTTCAACGGCATTTGTATTCACTGTTACGGGTAGTGAAGTGCCCCAGAATATGCGCATCCAAATATTAACCATTACGGGTAAGGTCGTAAGAGAAATTACCAAAGATGAATTAGGCCCTATCCACATCGGAAGAAACATTACCGAGTTTAAGTGGGATGGAACAGATATGTACGGACAAAAACTAGCGAATGGCGTGTACATCTACAGAGTACTCACCAACCTCAACGGCAGATCGCTGGATAAATACCAAGCCGAAGGAGACAATACCGACAAATTCTTTAACAAAGGATACGGTAAGATGTATTTAATGAGATAAATTTTCTATAATCGCAAACGAACAAAAGGCTGCCCTACACGAGCAGCCTTTTTTATTTCTACTTTTGCACTTTAAATGGAATTACTACATCATGGCTAAAATAGCAATCAACATAGCAACAGGAAGTTTACAGAAAGAAGAAATGATCGTGGGTATTGATTTGGGTACCACCAACAGTTTGGTGGCCATCATTCATCCTGAAACCAAAAAAGCAGTGGCACTAAAAGAACACAATAGTTCTTCGTTGGTGCCTTCTGTGGTTTATTTCGACAACAATGGGCAGGTTACTGTAGGGGAGGCTGCTTTGCCCTTTTTATTATCGGCCCCGGAGCAAACCATTTTTTCTGCCAAAAGGCTAATGGGCAAAAGTTATAAAGACCTCAGTGCACATGCAGCTGCCTTTAGTTATAAGATCATAGATGACAATGCAGAAGGGTTGGTAAAAGTGCAGGTGGGCACTACGTTTTATTCGCCCATCGATTTATCGGCACTAATTTTAAAAGAGCTGAAAAACAGGGCTGAACATATTCTTAAAACACCGGTGAACAAAGCGGTGATCACCGTGCCTGCATATTTTAATGATGCGCAGCGACAAGCCACTCGGGATGCAGGTAAACTGGCGGGTTTAGACGTTTTAAGAATCATCAATGAACCCACCGCAGCAAGTTTGGCTTATGGCATTGGATTAGATCCCAACGAAACCAAAATTATTGCAGTGTACGATTTGGGAGGTGGTACGTTCGATGTATCTATCCTGCGCCTTACCGCGGGCATTTTTGAAGTATTGGCCACCAATGGGGATACTTACTTGGGTGGTGATGACATGGATCGTTTAATTGTTCAGCATTGGTGCAATGAAGCAGGTATTTCTGCAACAGAACTAAATGAAAACAATACACTTGCTCAGCAACTTCGTTTAAAAGCCGAGGAAGCCAAAAAGCATTTGTCTACACAGGATTTTTTTGAAACCAGCTTAAACGAAAAAACACTCAGCATCAGCAAACCAGTTTTTGAAGAATTGATTTCGCCACTCGTTGTTAAAACTATCAACAGTTGCAGGGCCGCTTTGAAGGATGCATCGCTTGGCATCAACCACATTGATACCGTAGTGATGGTAGGCGGAAGTACTAGGGTTCCTTTTGTAAAACAACAGGTGAGCGAATTTTTTAAACAGGTTGTAAACGACAGTGTTCACCCCGATGAAGTGGTAGCATTGGGCGCCGCTATTCAAGCAGATATTTTAGCAGGCAACAACAAAGACACGTTGTTGCTAGATATTACGCCACTGAGTTTGGGCATAGAAACTTCCGGTGGATTGATGGATGTATTGATCCCACGCAATGCAAAAATTCCTACAAAATCTGCAAGGCAATATACCACGCAAATGGATGGTCAGGCCAGCATGCGCATCAGTGTTTTTCAGGGCGAAAGAGATCTGGTAGCCGACAACAGAAAACTGGCTACTTTTAATTTAAAAGGGATACCTGGTATGCCTGCGGGTTTGCCCAAAGTAGAAGTCAGCTTTATGATCAATGCAGATGGCATCCTCACCGTAACTGCCAAAGAGTTGCGCAGTGGTGTAGAACAAAGCATCGAAGTAAAACCACAATATGGCATCACCGACGAAGACGTAGAAAAAATGTTGATGGATTCTATCACCCATGCCAAAGATGATATTGCAGCCAGGGCCTTGGCTGAAGCAAAAGCAGAAGGCGAACAATTGCTAAAAACCACCGAACGCTTTTTACAAAAAAATGCTTCTTATTTAGAACCTGCCGAATTGATGGATACCGCCAATGCCATGCAGGCTTTGCAACTGGCCATCACCATGGAGGATAAAAATTTGATTCAAACAAAAACTACCGAGCTCAATGATATATCCCGACCATACGCCGAAAGGTTGATGGATGAGGCGGTGTCTAAAGCGATGAAGGGGAAGGCGATTTAGGTTTTAACAACAACAGTGTCAGTAGCAATAGCAGCAATGCAAAAACAATGGCGCTCATCAGCATCATTCTTTTTACTAGAACTGGTTCGAAAGAAAGTGTTACATCATTTTTTCCGGCCTCCAATGGAATGCGCATAAAACCAGTTCCCTCCAAAGCAATAACGGCAGGCATCCCATTTACAATAGCCTTCCAATGAGGGTAAAATATTTGTTGAAACACCAATTCATCTCCAATATTTGCTGCATTTATTTTCAGGTTCAGTTTATTGGGAGAAAAAGTCTGCAATTGTAAACGACTGCTATCACGGCCTTTTACAAAGAGAAATGGCTTGCTGAAATAAGACTGCTGGTTTCGACGGCTGCGATCTTCATACAATGCCTTCCTATTTTTCAGTTGTATGGGATAAGGCACTTCTTTGATACTTCCAATTTGTTTGTTAAACATCGACCAGCTTCCAATCCATTCATTTTGAAATGTGGGTACCGTGTCATTCTGGTAGATACTTTGTAAGGGCGGAATTGGAATGCCTTTGGGAGAAGTTTGGAGTAGTTCATTCACATCTTGTAAACGAGCTTTCCCAGCTCCAGTAAAAGGTACAACAAGTAAGGTGGCCACAATCATATCAACTGCTACCAATTTAAGCAGCAAAGAAAGGTTGGTGGTTTTTAATGAATGTTTTATTGCCCACAAAACAGGAAGGTGAACCAAACCTTGTATCCAGAAACAATCGTAAAAGCTTACATGATCAAGCAGTATTTTTAATGAATCTGCTGTTGATGGTTGATTGACAATTGCTGATCGAAAATGAAACAAACTAGATGTTGTGATTGACATGTAAACAGCCCATACCGAAGTAACGCCCACCAAAATCATCATTCCCCATAAAATATTTTGAATGGGCTTGCTATTTTTTTTGGGTTGTTTAAAAAATCGATCTGCTTCCAAAGCGGCAACGATGATCATAGAGAATATAGAGAAAATGCGGAACTCTCCTTTCAGTCTTACATATCCAATGAGTGGTAAAATTTTAGAAGCAGCGGCCTCCACTATATCTACTGTAGATATTACGAAAAAGAACAGTGCCACGCCTAAAAAAAATTGTTGTACATCCGTTTTTTTTCTAAATAAACTCAACAAAAAAAATACTAAAAAGGGCAATCCGATATAGGAATCCCGAAGCGAAAGATCAGATACAAACCATGCATCATTTTTCATGGTAGCCAATGGAAACAACACACTTTGCCAGGATGCCATGCTTGTATAATCTTCTAACCCTTGTACAAAACTGTTTTGCGCTCCTCTCACAAAATGAGGAATAATGTCTGCGTATCCCACTATCATTCCCAATGAAACCATCAACAAAAGCAAAAGAAATCCTGTTTGAGGAACGAGTATTTTTTGAACGATGTTCGATTTTGTGAAAAGGGCAGCGTTGCTAAAAAAAAGAAACAATGCCAGTGCAACAAAAAAATAAATACCGCCGATAATAATGCCGGGGTGAGCACTCGAAATGAATAGATAAAACATGACTACATTCAACAGCACATTTTTTAAAGAGGGTTTTTTTACCAATTGTAAATAAGCGACGCAACAACCCGGTAAAAATGCCGATCCGCTTAACCAGTTAAAATGTTGTAAGTGACCAGCATGGTAACCACAACACATAAAAACAATGGCCGCAGCCATGCATATTTCTTTTCTAATATTGAAATGAGCAGTAAGCTTGTACATGCCTATCGCCCCAATAAATAGATACAAAAATACTTCCAGGGTAAAGCTGTAAGCGGTGTAACCTATAGTGGATGATATGAGCCAGGTGATGGGGCTCCAAAAACCGCCACTCATATCGCCGTACTGCGGAAAACCAAAGTTGATGTAGGGGTTCCATAGGGGCAGATACCCATCACTCAAACTTTCGCTCATAAAAAATTTAGGAGGAAAATATCCCGTAAATGCATCATTTTTGATAAAAAATATTAGCGAGGAAACAGGAAGAAATGCAAGAAACAATGTGATCAAAAAAAAGAACAGTATCTTGATCGTACTCCAGTTTGTTTTTGAAAACACTTGCATAGAATAAAAATACAGCATTCAAATAAAATGAATAAAAGAACTTTTGATGACTTTGATGCATTTGCCGATGACTATCGCAACATTCATACCCAAAACATTCGGTTGAGTGGCGTTGACAGCTATTATTTCGCAGAAATGAAAGTGAAGCTATTGCGCCCTTACGAATCCAATTCGAACCTACAAATATTGGATGTGGGTTGCGGAGATGGTACTACGGAATACTACATGCATCAATATTTTCCAAAATGGTTGCTGAGAGGAATAGATGTATCTGAGGAAAGTATCAAAGAAGCGCATCAAAAAAAAATTGACTCAGCTGTTTTCGAAGTTTATAATGGTGCCCATATTCCTGCTGCAGACAATACGGTAGATATTGTATTCATAGCAGGTGTATTGCATCATGTGAGTTTTGATTTGCATTTAAAGATAATGGAGGAAGTACACAGGGTTCTAAAACCAGGAGGTCGATTGTATTTGTTTGAACACAATCCATTGAACCCAGTGACCAAATATTTAGTGAATACCTGTGTATTTGATAAAGAAGCGAAGTTGCTGCGGAGCCGTTATTGTGCTACCATTTTAAAAGCCGCCAGACTCTCCATTAAAAAAATGGATTTTATTATTTTTTTTCCGCGAAAGGGGATATTGTCCAAATTTATTTTTCTAGAAAAATACCTTCGATGGTTGCCGTTGGGCGGTCAATATTTTGTGCGTGCCACAAAAGAAGGTGCGTCTACAAATTGATGGTTTTATTGACGAGATACAGCGGTCTTTTTTTTGTTTCTATAAATAAACTTGCGATGTATTCTCCCACCAAGCCAATGGCCAATAACTGCGTTCCTCCTAAAAACATGGTGGCAATAATAATAGATGACCATCCAGGAACCGTTACTCCTTTTAAATAAGCAACGAGTGCAAAAGCTGCAAACCCAAATGCCAGCAGTGATATAAAACTGCCGATAAGCAGTGCTATTCTCAAAGGTTTAAAACTGAAAGAGGTTGTTCCTTTTAATGCCAGTTTAAACATTTGCCCCCAGGAGTATTTGGTTTTTCCAAACTTCCGTGCAGGGGCTTCAAAAGGAATGGTGGTGGTTTTAAATCCGATCCAACTAAAAATGCCTCGTAGAAATAATTCCCGCTCATCAAATTGCAGGATGCTTTCTAACACTTTTCTATTGAATGCTTTAAAATCGGCCACACCTTTTTCTATTTTAGTATCAGAAATAGTGTTGATGAAAAAATAAAATAGAGTGGAAAGAAACGATTTTCCAGCGCTGATGTCTTTGGTAGTTAATCGTTTGGTTTGTACCAGATCGTAGCCATTGTTTAGTTCTTTTAACAGCATTGGGATCATTGCCGGCGGATGTTGAAGATCAGCATCCATAATAATGATGTTACTGCCATAACAATGTTGCATCCCAGCCATGAGTGCATTCTGGTGACCGAAGTTTCGGCTAAGAGAGATGCATTTTATTCTTTGGTCGTTGATCGCCAATTGTTCAATGAGCATTAGCGTATCATCAACACTGCCGTCGTCTACAAAAATATATTCTGCATTTTCTCCGCTATACAAACGCAGTTCATTCAACAACAGTGTTATGTTTTCTGCTTCATTGTAAACTGGTATAATGATACTGAGCAATGTTGTTAGATTTGATATTTACTGGTGTTAAATGTATGAATTATTGTGTGGAGTGAGGATGCCGGGTTTTATTGCCGCAGCATCGCCATCCTGTTCACATACTTCCCAATCATTTCAAATTCTATGTTCACCACAGAACCCACTTGTACGCTGCTAATATTGGTATGATGATAAGTATATGGTATGATGGCCACTTTAAAACTATTTTTTGTAAGGTCGAAAATGGTGAGGCTGGTGCCGTTGATGGTGATGGAACCCTTTTCGATGATCAAAGAAGCAAATGCTGCATCCATCTCAAAACGGTACTCCCAACTGCCATCTTTGGTGATGGCTTCAGTACAAACCGCTGTACTGTCTACATGGCCCTGCACAATATGTCCGTCTAATCTTCCATTCATTTGCATACAACGTTCCAAATTCACCACATGGCCCATTTGCAAGGAACCAAGGTTGGTTTTTTGAAGGGTTTCTTCAATGGCAGTTACCCGATGAAGGTCGTTTTCAATAGCTTCTACCGTGAGGCAAACCCCATTGTGGCTAAGGCTTTGATCAACTTTTAGCGCATTGGCCAGTGAAGAAGCTACCCAAAAACTTACATTGGTGCCGCTTTTTTCTATACTTTGAATGGTGCCAGTGGTTTCTATGATTCCTGTAAACATGGGTACAAATTTCGGAAATCTTCTCTAGATTTTCTTTTTTTAAATATTTCTATTATCTTTGCCGCCCTGCTGCACGAGATAGCAGAATTTATTCACATAAAGGAGGTATATATACAATGCTTATTATCGATTCTAAAGATTGCGAAAACATAGACAAGGCGCTTAAAAAGTACAAAAAGAAATTTGAGAAAAGCCGTACACTTTTGCAATTAAGAGAAAGACAGGCTTTCATGAAACCGTCTGTTCGTCGTCGTACTCAAGTACTAAAGGCGATCTACAAGCAACAGCTTGCAGCAGGCAAATTCGAATAGTCTGATATTTAAGCCAGCAACATATTTACTGATAACCGGGTTTACTTAACTTTGGTTATCAGTTTTTTTATGCCCGATACCACCGATCACCATATTCAGGATTTTTTAAACTACCTGCAGTTTCAAAAGCGGTATAGCAAGCATACTATTGTGTCGTACGAAACGGATCTGATTGCCTTCAGAGACTTTCTGGCCATACATTTTGGAGAAACGCCCATTGCACAGATCAAGCCAGCCTTTGTTCGCACCTGGCTGGCCAGTTTAAAAGAAGCCGGCAATACCGCCAGAACCATCAACCGCAAAATTTCTGCTTTAAAATCTTTTTTTAAGTACCAGGTTAAAAAAGGGGTGCTGCCATCCAGCCCGATGGCCGTGATCAGCTCACCGAAAAATGCCAAAAGGTTGCCACAGTTTGTAGACACAAAAGATATGGCGCTGTTGTTTGAGCATGTGGAGTTTCCCGACAATTGGGAAGGGCATACTGCCAGGCTGGCCCTCGAGCTCTTGTATAATTGTGGATTGCGACAGGCAGAACTCATCAGTTTGCAGCAAAACAATGTAGATATGAGCAATGCAGCACTCAAAGTGCTGGGAAAGGGTAACAAAGAACGCATTATTCCCATTTCTTCCTCTCTCATCAAAAGCATTAGAAACTACATATCTTTAAAAAACAGCACGTTCCCCGAAGTAAATACCAGCACTTTGTTGCTGAATAAAAAAGGGAAAACGCTTGGGGCCAGTCACCTGTATTCAGTTGTGAAGAAATATTTAAGCCTGGTTACTACCATCCAAAAAAGGAGTCCACATGTAGTTCGCCACAGTTTTGCCACTCATCTTACCAATAATGGAGCTGATATAAATGCCGTAAAAGAATTGTTGGGGCACAGCAGTTTAGCAGCCACCCAAGTGTACACCCACAATAGTATAGAAAAGCTAAAAGAAGCCTACAAAAAAGCCCATCCCAAGGCCTAAAAATTTATTTCTTTTTTACCAAAATTTTATTTTGAAAACCACGTTTCTTCCATTAACTTCATAGTCTTGATTTATTAGTCTACCAAAAGTTTCCAGCCTATGTAGCGTTTGTACTTTTATCAAATTTATTTATTCACCAATTTAAACGAAAGTCTTATGAATGTAAGTATTCAGACTGTGCATTTTGACGCAGATTCCAAGCTAGTAGCGTATATCGAAAAAAAAGTGGGCAAGCTGCCTCAGTTTCATGACCGGATCACCAAAGTGGATGTTTATTTAAAACTAGACAACATCGTTCACAATATAAAAGATAAAATTGCCGAGATCAAAGTCTCTATTCCCCGTCACGAATTTTTTGTAAAGCAATCATCCAAATCATTTGAAGAGAGTTTCGACGAAGCGATGGATGCTGTGATAAGCCAGATCAAAAGGAAAAAAGAAAAGTTAGCCGCTTAAAAAGCCTAAAATATTCCATCAAAAACCTGCTACAACACAGCAGGTTTTTTGTTTTTTGAAGGGCTCCTAAAATTTCTCTAAAAAAATTTGTATCAAAATTTTTGTATTAATCATTTTCACCTACCTTTGCCTTCCCAAAAAAAGGGGTGCATATTCGCACGCTTCATTGGGTACCAGTTCTTACATAAAATATGACATGCCGAAGTAGCTCAGTTGGTCGTAGGTTTTCACTTCGAGATACGAGAAGTAGAAAACCAAGATCCCGAAGTAGTTCGGGATAGAGCATTCTTAATAAGCCGAAGTAGCTCAGTTGGTCGTAGGTTTTCACTTCGAGATACGAGAAGTAGAAAACCAAGATCCCGAAGTAGTTCGGGATAGAGCATTCTTAATAAGCCGAAGTAGCTCAGTTGGTAGAGCAGCTGATTTGTAATCAGCAGGTCGCGGGTTCGACTCCCTTCTTCGGCTCTCAAATTTGGGCAGATGGCCGAGTGGTTAAAGGCGACAGACTGTAAATCTGTTCTCTCACGAGTACGTAGGTTCGAAACCTACTCTGCCCACTTTTTCAAATTTGCATGTTGCGGTTTGATAAAATAGTTCTTTACGTTTGCAAATTTGCTTCATGCAAAAATGCGCAAGATTAAATGCGGAAGTAGCTCATTTGGTAGAGCGGTAGCCTTCCAAGCTTCAGGTGGCCGGTTCGAGCCCGGTCTTCCGCTCATTTAAGTTCATTGTAAAGCCGTATAGGTTTTGCTCTGCAAGCCGTGGTAGCTCAGGGGTAGAGCACTTCCTTGGTAGGGAAGGGGTCGTGAGTTCGATTCTCACCTATGGCTCAAAAAATTGCAAAGGGTAAATAGTCCCGATGATGGTTGCAAAAGCGAAAGCTTTATTGATCACTAATAAAAAAACAGTCGATGGTTTTGCCGACTCTAAAAAGCAACCAATATTCAAAACAACATTTAAAAAGTACAAAAATGGCAAAAGAGTCTTTCAAAAGGGATAAACCCCATCTTAACGTTGGTACCATTGGTCACGTGGATCATGGTAAAACAACCTTAACAGCCGCTATAACCGATGTTTTGTCAAAAAGAGGTTTAGCGGAGAAAAAAAATTATGATGATATTGATGGTGCTCCTGAAGAAAAAGAAAGGGGTATCACTATTAATACCGCTCACGTTGAGTATGCTACGGCTACTCGTCACTATGCGCACGTTGACTGTCCAGGTCACGCCGACTACGTGAAAAACATGATTACCGGTGCTGCTCAAATGGATGGTGCTATCTTGGTAGTTGCTGCTACTGATGGTCCAATGCCACAAACCAAAGAACACATCTTGCTGGCTCGCCAGGTGGGTGTACCTCAGGTGGTAGTATTTATGAACAAAGTTGATTTGGTAGACGATCCAGAATTGTTGGAACTCGTTGAAATGGAAATTCGTGAATTGCTGTCTTCTTACGGTTTCGACGGAGACAATACTCCAATTATCCAAGGTTCTGCAACCGGCGCTTTGGCTGGTGAAGAAAAATGGATTGCAAAAATCAACGAATTGATGGATGCTGTTGATAGCTACATTCCTCAACCTCCACGTCTGGTAGATTTACCATTCTTGATGAGTGTGGAAGATGTATTCTCTATCACAGGTCGTGGTACCGTTGCTACAGGTCGTATCGAAAGAGGACGTATCAAAGTAGGTGAGCCAATCGAAATCGTTGGTTTGATGGAAAAGGCATTGAGCTCAGTTTGTACTGGTGTTGAGATGTTTAAGAAATTATTAGACGAAGGTGAAGCTGGAGATAATGCAGGTTTGTTGTTGCGTGGTATTGAAAAGACCCAAATCCGTCGTGGAATGGTGCTTTGCAAACCAGGTTCAATCACTCCTCATACAGAATTCTTTGGTGAAGTATACGTATTGAGCAAAGAAGAAGGTGGACGTCACACTCCATTCTTCAACAAGTACCGCCCACAATTCTACTTCCGTACTACAGACGTAACTGGTGAAGTTACCCTGAACGCCGGAACAGAAATGGTGATGCCTGGTGATAACACCAACCTCAACGTTAAATTGATCCAACCTATCGCAATGGAAAAAGGTCTGAAATTTGCGATTCGTGAAGGTGGCCGTACCGTAGGTGCTGGACAGGTTACAGAAATCATCAAATAAGAGAGCACCTAAATCCTCCTCCAATTGGTGGAGACTTTGCGGAAGCTTTTCTATATCTTTGCAAAGTACTTAGGCATATCGCTTAGGTACTTTGCTTTTTAAAATGAGTTCTTATTCAACGTTTTTTTTGCTGATACAATAAAGGATCAGTGTTGAATACGATACACGGGCATGGTGCAACGGTAGCATACGGGTCTCCAAAACCTTTGATCTGGGTTCGAATCCTAGTGCCCGTGCTAATACCTTTTATGGTGAAGTGTTTACACAAGCCTAAAAGCAGTATAGTACAATTGTTTTTACATCTGCAAAGTTGCTTCAAAGCTTATTTTGCACATACGTTTTTAATTATGAACAAATTCGGAGCATTCGTAAAAGATTCTTACGTAGAACTTACAGAAAAAGTAAGCTGGCCTAAATGGGAACAGCTTCAACAATCAACCATGATTGTGTTGGGCGCCACTTTATTCATTACTGCTATTGTAGCGTTGATGGATTTTGTAGCCAATGGCTCAATGAAATTTATTTACTCTTTATTTGCTACTACATCATAATTATGACAGAAGAAATTATATTAACCGACGAGGCCAAATCCGAAAAGGAAAGCAGGTGGTACGTACTGAGAGTAGTAAGTGGCAAAGAGCGTAAAATCAAGGAATACCTTGATAAAGACATACTACGTAACAACTGGACCAATATCATCAAACAAATATTTCTTCCGGTAGAAAAAGTTTACAAAGTAGCCAATGGCAAAAAAGTAATGCGTGAGCGTAACTTCTATCCCGGTTACATCATGATGGAGGTTTCTGACGGCAAATTAACAGATGACATCATTCAACACGTAAGCAACATCAGCAACGTGATGCACTTTCTTACAGATGGCAAGGGTTCTAAAGGAAACATTATTTCGTTGCGTAAAGCAGAAGTAAATAAAATGCTGGGTAAAGTAGATGAAATGAGCGATGCAGGTGGGGTTACCATGAGCGAACCATTTATCATCGGCGAAACCATCAAGATCATAGATGGCCCTTTCAACGATTTTAACGGGGTAATTGAAGAAGTAAGTGATGAAAAGAAAAAATTGAAAGTTCAGGTTAAAATATTTGGTAGAGCTACCCCTGTAGAATTAAGTTACATGCAGGTAGAAAAATTGGCTTAATTTATTTATATTAGTAAAAAGAATACAATGAAAAAATTAATAGCGTTGGTTCCAGCTTTGTTCTTCTCTTTCTTTTTGATGGCCCAACCTCCAGTGGTTCCAGCAGAAAAAGGTGCTTCATTTGGTACAAAAGTATCAGGTGAAGAAACAGCAGTATCTGCCGACTTGTTAGCCGCTAACCTCACAAAGGAAGGCCAGAGCAAAGAGATTGTCGTGAAAGGAAAAATCAAAGAAGTGTGCAAAGCAGAAGGTTGCTGGGTACGCATGGAAACAAAGGAAGGTTCTTTTTTAATTAAAATGAAAGACCATGCTTTTTTAGTTCCAGTGGTTATGGAAGGTAGAACAGTGGTAGTTGGTGGAACGGCTACCTTCAAAGAAACCAGCGTAGAGCAACTTCGTCATTTTGCAGAAGACGCAGGAAAATCTGCCGAAGAAATTGCAAAAATTACCGAGCCTAAAAAAGAAATTGTTATGCAGGCAACTGGTATTAAAGTAATTGAATAATAAATATTTTTTTTTATAAAAATGATGCCCCACTCCCCCAGAATGGGGCATTTTTTTGTAGGGCATGCAAATTGCAACAGGTTGCTTATCAGGATTATCTGAATAAATAGAGCCTGATCTACCTCAAATAGAAATTAATACGACCTTTTCTGTTCTTGAATTAAAATATTTACCTACATTTGCAGCCCCAAATAGTTCTTTAAGGAATTTACCCCATAACAGTTCAAACTGGATGATGGGAGACTGGGAGTTTTTTCACAGCAAAAGTGAACGAACGTTATCACCAAAAAACATTTTTAAAATGGCAAAAGAAATCACCGGCTTTGTTAAGCTCCAGTGCAAAGGAGGACAAGCCAACCCTGCACCGCCGATTGGACCAGCTCTGGGTTCTAAGGGTATCAACATCATGGAGTTCTGTAAGCAATTCAATGCAAGAACACAGGATAAACCCGGAAAAGTATTACCGGTATTGATTACTGTGTATGGCGACAAATCATTCGACTTCGTTATCAAAACCCCTCCAGCACCTGTACAGTTGATGGAAGCAGCCAAAATTCAAAAAGGCAGCAAGGAACCCAACCGCGTAAAAGTGGGTAAAGTTACTTGGGCTCAAGTAGAAGAGATCGCTAAAGATAAAATGGCAGATCTGAATGCTTTCACTTTAGACAGCGCAATGAGCATGGTAGCTGGTACTGCACGCAGTATGGGTTTAACCGTTGAAGGAACCGCTCCATGGGAAAAAAACTAATCGTCAACCACAATAAATTTTTTTAAAATGATTACTAAAAAAAGGAAAATAGCAAACGCTAAGGTTGACGCCAACAAAGCTTATACGCTTAAAGAAGCTTCAGCCTTAGTGAAAGAAATAAACGTAACAAAATTTGATAGCTCTGTAGACATCCACGTTAAATTGGGTGTTGATCCAAAGAAAGCAGACCAGGCCATTCGTGGTACGGTATCGCTTCCTCATGGAACTGGTAAAACCAAAAAAGTACTGGTACTTTGCACGCCTGATAAAGAAGCGGAAGCAACTGCAGCTGGTGCTGATTTCGTTGGCTTGGATGAGTTTATTCAGAAAATAGAAAGCGGTTGGACGGATATCGATGTAATTGTAGCCACTCCATCTGTAATGCCTAAATTAGGTAAACTGGGTAAAGTGTTGGGTCCACGTAACCTGATGCCGAATCCTAAAACAGGTACAGTAACCAATGATGTTGCTGGTGCAGTAAAAGATTTGAAAGGTGGTAAAATTGCATTCAAAGTAGATAAAGTGGGTATCATCCACGCATCTGTTGGCCGTGTGAGTTTCGCTCCTGAAAAAATCGCAGAAAACTGCCAAGAACTTATCAACGCTTTGCTCAAACTAAAGCCTCCTACTTCAAAAGGTACTTATGTACGTGGCGTTAGCATGGCAAGTTCTATGAGTCCAGGCATCATGATTGACACTAAATCTGTTTTAAACTAAGTTTTTGTAAGGCCTTCACGGAATTATAAAAACACAAAAAATATTTGTTATGACAAAACAAGAAAAAAACGAGGTGATTGATTTGCTGAAAGGCAAGTTCTCTCAATACAACAACTTCTACGTTACCGATACTGAAAGTTTAACTGTTGAGCAGGTAACCAACTTGCGCAGGCATTGCTTTGATAAGCAAGTAGAAATAAAAGTGGCTAAGAACACTTTGATTAAAAAAGCATTGGAAAGCTTAGACGCTGAAAAATATGCAGGCGTGTTCGATTCTTTGCATCAGGTAACCGCTTTGATGTTCAGCGAAAACCCTAAAGATCCAGCTGTAATCATTGCTGGTTTCCGTAAGGCGAACAACAACGAAAGACCTGTTTTAAAAGCAGCATTCATTAACGGAGATGTATTCGTAGGCGACAATCAATTGAAGGCGCTTACTATGATCAAAACCAAAAATGAATTGATTGGTGAAGTAATTGGTTTGTTGCAATCTCCTATTCAACGCGTTATTGGCGCTTTGCAAAACAGAGAAAATGCTACAGGCGCAGCCACAGAAGAAGCAGCTGCTCCGGCAGTAGAAGCTACTACTGAAGCAGCACCAGCAGCAGAAGCACCAGCAGCAGAAGCGGCTCCGGAAGCTCCAGCAGCAGCCGCAACTGGCGAAACTCCAGCAGCAGAATAATAAATTGAAACCATGCCCTGGTTAAATTGGGCAACAACATAATAATTTTTTTAAAACCATCCTCCGGATCCGCATTGCGGGAATGAAGGGGGAAAAAATTAACAACAATGGCAGACGTAAAAGTATTAGCAGAAAGCCTAGTAGGCTTAACAGTAAAAGAAGTTCAGGAATTAGCTGAATTCTTAAAATCAGAATACGGAATCGAACCAGCTGCAGCAGCAGTAGTGGTATCGGGTGGTGGCGATGGCCCCGCAGCAGTAGAAGAAAAAACTGCATTCGACGTTATCCTGAAAAGCAGTGGCGCTAACAAACTAGCAGTGGTTAAAATCGTTAAAGATTTAACTGGTCTTGGTTTGAAAGAAGCAAAAGACTTAGTGGATAGCGCTCCGAAACCAATCAAAGAAGGTGTTGACAAAGCAACTGCAGAAGATTTGAAAACAAAATTAACTGAAGCTGGTGCTGATGTTGAGATTGCTTAATTTCCTCACAACATTTTATAGAAGCCCCGAAATAAATTTCGGGGCTTTTTTATAAATCACCATGAACTGCACATTAAAACAAGGTAACATCAAAAATTGCTGTTCGTTCAATAATCAAACACTTAATGCTGTTGATACAAATGGATAAACATCCATACCAATAATTGTCAGATGTCTTGTTTTGAAGGATAAAAATGCGTAAGGGTATTCTTATAAAATTTCCTAGTCATCCTCTGGGGGGATAAGGAATTAGCAAAATGAAAAATAAATGTTGTTTTAAACCACCAGCTTTTAATAATTTAGAATATTTTAGCAAAAATCCTACCAAATACCCCAAAAAACTGTTTTACTCCCATCATTTCTTAATTATATTCCCTACCTTTGCCCTCCTTTAATTTCGGGTAAGTGGCTATATTTGCATTTACCATACCCGCAAAAGGAGGACCCACGCACACTAAAACGTTTTAATTACAATATGTCTGCAACAAAATCAATCGCTGCTAAACGTATCAATTTCGGAAAAGTTGAACTGATAGCAGAACAACCCGATTTACTCGGAATTCAGATTCAGTCGTTTAAAGATTTTTTCCAGTTAGAAACCACACCCGACAAACGTAACAATGAAGGGCTGTTTCGTGTGTTCAAGGAAAACTTTCCTATTACAGACACGCGCAACATCTTCGTATTGGAATTTCTAGACTACTTCGTAGATCCCCCACGTTACTCTATTGATGAGTGTATCGAAAGAGGTTTAACTTATGCAGTTCCGCTGAAAGCGAAGCTGCGCTTGAGTTGTAACGATGAAGAGCACGTAGATTTTCAAACAATTGTGCAGGATGTATTCTTAGGAAATATTCCTTACATGACTCCAAGAGGTACTTTCGTAATTAACGGCGCTGAAAGGGTAGTAGTAAGCCAGTTGCACCGCTCACCCGGTGTATTCTTCGGCCAGAGCGTGCATCCCAACGGAACCAAAATTTACTCTGCCAGGGTAATTCCTTTCAAAGGAGCCTGGATGGAGTTTGCTACAGACATCAACAACGTGATGTTTGCATACATCGATCGTAAGAAAAAATTCCCCGTTACCACTTTATTGCGTTCTATCGGATTCGAAACAGACAAGGATATCCTTGAATTGTTTGGAATGGCGGATGAAGTAAAAACAGATCGCAAAACACTGGAAAAACACATCGGCAAACGTTTGGCCGCCCGCGTTCTTCGTACATGGGTAGAAGATTTTGTGGATGAAGATACCGGTGAAGTTGTATCCATCGAAAGAAACGAAGTGATCCTCGAAAGAGATACCGTTTTAGACGATTCTAACATCACCATGATTTTGGATATGGACGCCAAAAGCGTATTTATCCAGAAAGAAGAAGTGAGTGGTGATTATGCGATCATTTACAATACCCTAAATAAAGATACCTCTAACAGTGAACTGGAAGCGGTGCAACACATCTACAAGCAACTGCGTGGTGCAGATGCTCCGGATGATGAAACTGCTCGTGGTATCATTGATAAATTGTTCTTCTCAGACAAACGTTATGATCTGGGTGAAGTTGGTCGTTACAAGATCAACCGTCGCCTTGGATTGAACTTCCCGATTGAGAAAAAAGTATTGACCAAAGACGACATCATCGCCATCATCAAAACCTTGGTTCAATTAACCAACGGTAAAAGTGAAGTAGATGATATCGATCACCTGAGCAACCGTCGTGTACGTACCGTAGGCGAGCAGTTGTATGCTCAGTTCGGTGTTGGTTTGGCACGTATGGCTCGTACCATCCGCGAGCGGATGAACGTACGTGACAATGAAGTATTTACCCCTGTAGATTTGATCAACGCCAGAACATTGTCTTCTGTGATCAACTCTTTCTTTGGTACTTCTCAGTTGTCGCAGTTCCTCGATCAAACCAATCCTTTGAGTGAGATCACCCATAAACGTCGTATCTCGGCGCTCGGGCCAGGTGGTTTGAGCAGAGAGCGTGCAGGTTTTGAGGTTCGTGACGTTCACTATTCACACTACGGTCGTTTGTGTACCATTGAAACCCCGGAAGGACCAAACATTGGTTTGATATCTACGCTTTGCGTACATGCCAAAATCAATGACATGGGCTTTATCGAAACACCTTACCGTAAAGTAACGGATGGTAGAGTAGATATGAAAAAAATCACTTTCCTAAGTGCAGAAGAAGAAGATACCGCTAAAATTGCGCAGGCAAACATCGATATAGATGAAAAAGGAAACTTCGTAGAAGACATGATCAAATCTCGCCAAACGGGCGATTTCCCGATCTTGGATAAAAAAGAAGTAGAATACATGGATGTGGCTCCAAACCAAATTGTAGGTTTGAGCGCGTCTCTGATTCCGTTCCTAGAGCATGATGATGCCAACCGTGCCTTGATGGGTTCTAACATGCAACGCCAGGCTGTGCCATTGTTGCGTCCGGAAACACCTATCGTAGGAACTGGTTTGGAAGGAAAAGCTGCACGTGATGCAAGGATTCAAGTTCATGCGGATGGTGATGGTGTGGTGGAGTACGTAGATGCCAACGAAATTCATGTTAGATACAAGAGAAGCGAAGCACAACAATTGGTGAGCTTTGAAGAAGACTTGACCATTTATAAATTAACCAAGTTCGTTCGTACGAATCAGGAAACTACCATCAACCTCAGACCAGCAGTGGTAAAAGGACAAAAAGTAGTGGAAGGCGATTTCTTAACCGAAGGTTATGCAACAAAAGGTGGTGAACTGGCATTGGGTCGTAACCTTAAAGTGGCGTTCATGCCATGGAAAGGATACAACTTTGAGGATGCGATCGTGATCTCCGAAAAAGTAGTAAAAGACGATTGGTTTACTTCTATCCACATCAGTGAGTTTGAAACAGAGGTGCGTGATACCAAATTGGGTGAAGAAGAATTAACGCCAGATATTCCGAACGTAAGTGAGGAAGCTACCAAAGATTTAGATCAAAATGGTATCATCCGTATTGGAGCTACCATCAAAGAAGGGGATATCATCATTGGTAAAATTACACCGAAAGGGGAAAGTGATCCAACTCCGGAAGAGAAACTATTGCGTGCCATCTTTGGTGACAAAGCGGGTGATGCAAAAGATGCCTCTCTAAAGGCTCCAAGTGGAACCGAAGGTGTGGTAATTGATAAAAAATTATTCCAACGTGCGAAGAAAGATAAGAATGCGAAAGTTAGAGAGAAAGCACAGTTAGATAAAATTGAAAAAACACACGAAACCAACGAGACTGTCATCATGGAATTGCTGCAACAAAAATTGCAGTCGTTGCTGAAAGACAAGACCAGTCAGGGTGTTACCAACAACTTCGGTGAAGTAATGATTGGTAAAGGTGTGAAGTTCACTGCTAAAAACCTGGCCAATATCGATTACGTAAACGTAAATCCTTTGGGCTGGAGTGGCGACGGAAAAACAGATGATCTCATCAATACTTTGTTGCACAATTACAACATCAAGTACAATGAGGAACTGGGTCGTTACAAGCGTGAAAAATTCAACATCTCTATTGGTGATGAATTACCAGCAGGTGTGTTGAAACTGGCTAAAGTGTACATGGCGGTGAAGCGTAAGCTGAAAGTAGGTGATAAGATGGCGGGTCGTCACGGTAACAAAGGTATTGTTGCTAAGATCGTTCGCCAAGAAGATATGCCGTTCCTAGAAGATGGAACGCCGGTAGACATCGTATTGAATCCATTGGGCGTACCTAGTCGTATGAACCTTGGTCAGATATACGAAACTGTACTGGGTTGGGCAGGTGAAAAACTGGGTGTAAAATTTGCTACGCCAATTTTTGATGGTGCTTCTGTTGCAGAGATCGATGCACACATCAACGATGCAGGCCTACCGAAGTTTGGTCATACTTATTTGTACGATGGTGAAACGGGTGATCGCTTCGATCAGCGTGCAACCGTGGGTATCATTTACATGATCAAATTGCACCACATGGTAGATGACAAGATGCACGCACGTTCTATCGGGCCATACTCTCTCATTACACAACAACCATTGGGCGGTAAAGCACAATTTGGTGGTCAGCGTTTTGGTGAGATGGAGGTTTGGGCACTGGAAGCATATGGTGCTTCTAACATCTTGCAGGAATTGCTTACCCTTAAGTCGGATGATATCATCGGAAGGGCTAAAACATATGAAGCCATCGTTAAAGGTGACAACATACCAAGAGCCGGTATCCCAGAATCATTCAACGTATTGGTGCATGAACTGAGAGGTTTGGGTCTGGATCTGAAGTTTGACTAGTAGTGTTGCGATCTGCATAGGCAGAAAATGGGTACCGGATTGGAGGGGATGAATAGTGGTATGCGGTACAAGTGAGTTTATCCATTCTTTTACTAAAAAGAATGGATAGCAGAACAAATTCACAACAATTTTGAAAAATGAACAAGCTGTTGGTTCAAAATGAACACGCAGTTATCAATCAAAAAATTATCAATTTTAATATGGCATTCAAAAAAGAAAATCGTCCAAGGTCGTCTTTTTCACAAATCACCATTGGTTTGGCTTCGCCTGATAGCATCCTTGAAAGGAGTTATGGTGAAGTTTTAAAGCCGGAAACCATCAACTACCGTACTTACAAACCTGAAAGAGATGGTTTGTTTTGCGAAAGAATTTTTGGTCCTGTAAAGGATTATGAATGTGCCTGCGGAAAGTACAAACGTATCCGTTACAAGGGTATCGTGTGCGATCGTTGTGGTGTAGAAGTTACGGAGAAGAAAGTACGTCGCGAACGCATGGGTCACATCAAATTGGTGGTACCTGTGGTACATATCTGGTATTTTAAATCGTTGCCAAATAAAATTGGTTACCTGTTGGGAATGAGTTCTAAGAAATTAGAAACCATTGTTTACTACGAACGTTTTGTGGTGATCAACTCGGGTATCCGTGCAGACAAGGGACAGAACTACGCTGATCTTTTAACAGAAGAAGAATACCTAGATATCCTGGATACTTTGCCAAAAGAAAACCAAATGCTTCCTGATGATGATCCGGAAAAATTTGTGGCGAAAATGGGTGCAGAAGCAGTACATGCAATGTTGGAAAAACTAGACCTAGATCAACTGAGTTTTGATTTGCGCAATGCAGCTGCCAACGAAACCTCCCAACAGCGCAAGGCGGATGCCTTGAAGCGTTTGAGTGTAGTAGAAAGTTTCCGTGATGCTAACACCAGAATCAACAACCGTCCAGAATGGATGGTAATGCAATACATTCCTGTTATTCCGCCAGAATTACGTCCATTGGTTCCATTGGATGGTGGTCGTTTCGCATCATCAGATTTGAACGATTTGTATCGTCGTGTGATTATCCGTAACAACCGTTTGAAAAGACTGTTGGAAATTAAAGCGCCAGAAGTAATTCTGCGTAATGAAAAAAGGATGTTGCAGGAAGCCATCGATTCCTTGTTTGATAACAGCCGTAAATCCAATGCCGTTAAAGCAGAAGGTGGTCGTGCGTTGAAATCGTTGAGTGATGTACTGAAAGGTAAACAAGGTCGTTTCCGTCAGAACTTGCTTGGTAAGCGTGTTGATTACTCTGGTCGTTCTGTAATTGTGGTAGGTCCAGAATTAAAAATGCATGAGTGTGGTTTGCCAAAAGACATGGCGGCAGAATTGTTTAAGCCGTTTATTATTCGCAAACTCATTGAAAGAGGTATTGTAAAAACAGTAAAGAGTGCCCGTAAGTTGGTAGATAAAAAAGAAGCCATCATTTGGGATATTCTTGAAAATATATTGAAAGGTCACCCTGTAATGTTGAACAGGGCCCCAACACTTCACCGTTTGTCGATACAGGCCTTCCAGCCAAAATTGATTGAAGGTAAAGCGATACAATTGCACCCATTGGTAACTACCGCCTTTAACGCGGATTTCGATGGTGACCAGATGGCGGTACACGTTCCTTTGAGCAACGCTGCAATTTTGGAAGCCCAGTTATTGATGCTGTCTTCTCACAACATTTTGAACCCTCAAAATGGTACGCCCATCACGCTTCCTTCTCAGGACATGGTGCTTGGTTTGTACTACATTACCAAGGGTAAAAAATCTACAGAAACAGAAATTGTAAAAGGAGAAGGAAAAGCATTTTATTCTGCAGAAGAAGTGATCATCGCTTACAACGAAAAGCAGATAGATCTTCATGCGAACATAAAGGTTAGAGCCAACTGGCGCAACAATGATGGAACCCTCACTTACAAGCTGATAGATACCACCGTAGGGCGCGTATTGTTCAACCAGTTTGTACCTAAAGAAGTAGGTTACATCAATGCCTTGTTAACCAAAAAGAATTTGCGCGAAATTATTGGTGATATCATTAAGTGGACCAACGTGCCGGTAACGGCGAGGTTCCTCGATGATATTAAAACCCTTGGTTACCGCATGGCATTCCGTGGTGGATTGTCGTTTAACATCAATGACCTCATTATTCCTGAAATTAAAGAACAACTGGTTGCCGATGCGCAAGAAGAGGTTTCTGAAGTGATGGATAGTTACAACATGGGTCTGATCACCAACAACGAGCGTTACAACCAGATCATTGATATTTGGAGTAGGGTAGATACAAAAGTGACAGAAACATTGATCAGAGATTTGGCTGCTGATAAGCAAGGCTTTAACTCTGTGTACATGATGTTGGATTCTGGTGCTCGTGGTAGCAAACAACAAATTAAGCAGTTGGGTGGTATGAGAGGCTTGATGGCAAAACCTCGTAAGAGTGGTTCATCGGGTTCTGAGATCATTGAAAACCCAATCTTGGCAAACTTTAAAGATGGCTTGAGTGTATTGGAGTACTTTATCTCTACCCATGGTGCCCGTAAAGGTTTGGCGGATACGGCGTTGAAAACGGCGGATGCTGGTTACTTAACACGTAGGCTTGTAGACGTTGCTCAAGATGTGGTGATCAATGACGAAGATTGTGGCACCCTTCGTGGTATTGCAACTTCTGCATTAAAAGACAATGAAGATATTATTGAACCATTGAGCGATAGAATTGAAGGACGTACTTCGTTGCACGATGTAATTCATCCTGTAACAGAAGAAGTGTTGATAGAAGCGGGCAGAGAAATTAGTGCCGATGATGCGAAGAGAGTAGACGACAGTGGCATTGAAACCGTTGAAATTCGTTCGGTACTAACCTGCGAAAGCAAACGTGGTGTATGTGTGAGATGTTATGGTAAAAACTTGGCGAGTGGTATTCTGGCGCAACGTGGTGATGCAGTAGGTATCATTGCAGCACAGAGTATTGGTGAGCCTGGTACCCAGTTAACACTACGTACCTTCCACGTGGGTGGTGTTGCTGGATCTTCTACTGTTGAATCATCGTTGTATGCGAAGTTTGACGGTACCCTACAATTTGATGGTTTGCGTACAGTAAGCACCGAAAATGCAGATGGTAAAAAAATCCAGGTTGTTATTGGTCGTACCGGTGAAATCAGAAACATCGATGTGAAGTCTGACAGATTATTGAACAGCATGCACATCCCTTACGGTTCTGTGTTGAATGTAAAAGATGGTCAGAAAACTACCAAAGGCGAAGTGATTTGCACATGGGATCCATTCAACAACGTTATTGTTGCTGAGGTAATGGGTACCATTAAATTTGAATCATTAATTGAAGGTGTTACCTATCGTGATGAAGCAGATGAGCAAACTGGTCACCGTGAAAAAGTGGTTATTGAAACAAAAGATAAAACCAAGTTGCCAGCTATAATAGTAGAAGGCAAGGAAAGAAAAGCATACAACTTACCAGTTGGTTCTCACATTGTGATTGAAGAAGGAGATGATGTTAGAAGTGGACAGGTGCTGGTAAAAATACCAAGGGTGTTGAGCAAGCTGAAGGATATTACGGGTGGTTTGCCTCGTGTAACAGAATTGTTTGAGGCACGTAACCCTAGTAACCCTGCAGTGGTTTGTGAAATTGATGGTGTGGTTGCTTTTGGAGCCATCAAACGTGGTAACAGAGAAATTATTGTAGAAGCGAAAGATGGCGTGGTGCGCAAGTACTTAGTTCCATTGAGTCGCCAGATCTTGGTGCAGGATGGTGACTTCGTGAAAGCTGGTTCTCAGTTGAGTGATGGTCAAACAGCACCGGCGGATATTCTAGCCATCAAAGGTCCGTTTGCGGTACAAGAGTACGTTGTGAATGAGATTCAGGAAGTATATCGTTTGCAAGGTGTGCGTATCAATGATAAGCACGTAGAAGTAATTGTTCGCCAGATGATGCGTAAAGTAACCATCGAAGATGCGGGTGATACCAAATTCTTAGAAGGAGATACAGAAGACAGACTGGACTTTAACACCGAAAATGATTATATCTACGACAAAAAAGTTGTGACTGAACATGGTGAAAGTACCAAACTGAAAACTGGTCAGATAGTTACCTTGCGTGAATTGAGGGAAGAAAATTCTATTCTAAGAAGAGCGGATAGGAAACTGGTTGAATTCAGAGATGCGAAACCTGCAACTTCCTCACCGTTGTTGTTGGGTATAACCAAAGCATCTTTGGGTACACACAGTTGGATCTCTGCAGCATCGTTTCAGGAAACTACCAAAGTGTTGAGTTCTGCTGCCATTCAGGGTAAAACAGATGAAATGCTTGGCCTGAAAGAAAACGTTATCACTGGTCATCATATACCTGCGGGTACGGGTCTCCGTGAGTTCGATAACATGATTGTAGGAAGCAAGGAAGAATATGAATTGCTGATGACAACCAAGGAAGCGATGAGTTTCGATGAGGAAGAATAATTCGTTTTTAAATGAAATTGATAGAGGAGTAAACGAAAGTTTGCTCCTTTTTTGTTGAAAAATGTTTGAATACAATTTGACTATTATACCAATGTGATTTATATAATATGCCAATATTTTATAAATCTTATCCCGAATGCAATCGGTATTACAATACGTTGAACCAATAACGGCAGATATCATTTTTTACTGCTTCAATAAATTTTTCTACTTTCGATTTTACTAGATGTAGGAAGAAGAAATGATAGACCCTTTTTTAAAAAAGCATTTATCTAAAACACCCAGGAATTACCATGATATTAAAAAAATTGGCAGAGAAATTACCCTACCTAAGGTATGCCGCTGCGTATAGAAAAAATAGTTCTTTTCACAGGCCTGGCCATTTTTATTCGGCAGTAATGGATATCGACTATATCAAAGCTCGCAAGGAACAGCTTTGGCAAACACCAAAAGAAACAATCGGTGTTAATTTAAATTCATTGCATCAATTAAACATGGTGAATTTATTTGCCGATCGGTTTTCTGATATCCATTTTTCAAAAGAAAAAATAGCCAACAAGCGTTACTATACCAACAACCCTTCTTTTCCGGAGGCAGATGCATGGGCATTGGCAGCAATGATGCGCCATTGTAACCCGAAAAGAATCATAGAAGTTGGCAGTGGATATAGTTCTATGGTAATGCTCGATATCAACGAACAATACTTTAACAATGGTATTGACGTAACATTTGTGGAGCCCTATCCGGATATGATGTTGAATAAATTGTTGGCCAATGATGACAGAAATAATGTAAAAGTATTTGAGCAAAAAATACAGGAAGTAAATCCCGAAATATTTTTGGCACTGGAAGAAAATGATATATTGTTTATCGACAATTCGCACGTAAGCAAAACCGGTAGTGACGTGAACCATGTATTTTTTGATGTATTGCCTCATCTCAAAAAAGGGGTGGTGGTGCACATACACGACATTTTTCATCAGTTTATTTACCCGCAAAACTGGATATTTGACCATCGGTTAAACTGGAATGAGATATATACGCTTCGTGCATTTTTGATGCACAACGATGCTTATGATATTGAATTATTTGTAAATCATTTACAAAAAGAACACTCCACTTTGCTGGAAGAAAAACTTCCAAGAATGGATGAAAAAATTGGAACCGGTGGTAGTTTCTGGATGCGTAAAATGAAATGATGCTGTGTTATTGCAAGTAAATTGAGCATCGGGTGTGCTCTAATTTCATTGGCTAGAATGTTTAATACGATCCTATTCATAAATGTGTATAAGAAGGTCAGTAGATTACATGTGAAGGGTTTGAAAAATTTTACAGGCTGCCTTGTAAATTATCCATCTAAAATTTCGATACTTTTGTATCAAACATACTCTTCCTGCCTTTGGGAAAAAAGCTGTAGAATGCACAAAAAAATATTCCTTTTTTTTATTACCTATTTAAGTTATTGCCATGTAAATGCGCAAACAGATACGTTGGTATCAAAGTCAGTTGACACATTGATTGTTGACACAACGGTTCCAAAACAGAGCTTCGTAAAAAGGGTGTTCACAAATACTTTCAACAGGTTCTTCAACGATTCTACCAGTCCAGAAAAACCGAAATTTTTGCTGTATCCTACCGTGGCATTTTCTCCAGAAACCAGCTGGGAAATAGGCTTCTCAGCTTTATTGTTGTACTATGCCAAAAGAGATACAACCAACCGCCTGAGTGAAATTCAAACATTTAACTTTTTTACGCTCAATAAACAATACGGTGCTTGGTTCGAGCATTTCACTTACACCGATAAAGACAAATGGTTTTTTCTGGGGAGATTGCGTTTTCAACGTTTTCCTTTGCAATATTATGGTATTGGGCCAGATACCAAAGAAACCGATATGCAACTGGTGAATTCAGATTATATTCTTATCAGAGAGCGAATTTTGCGTAAAATTATACCTAACCTTTTTGGCGGTTTAGAATTTGATTACCAAAAATTATACAACGTAAACTTCGAAACCAATGGTAGTCCATTACCGTTGCCATTAGGCGGTACCGGTACTCAAAACTTCGGCGTTGGTACAGGGTTGGTTTATGATGATCGACACAATGCCCTCAATGTACGAGATGGTTATTTTGGAGAAGTGGCCTACATGGATTATTCACCCAAACTTGGAAGTGATTTTAAATTTAATACGCTCATTGTAGATGGTAGAATTTACAGAACGGTAAAGAAGAACCAGATTTTTGCTGCCCAGGTATTCCTACAATCCGTTTCTGGCAATGCTCCGTTTAACCAACTGGCTTTGTTGGGTAATGATGGCCTCATGAGAGGTTACTATTATGGAAGGTATCGAGATAATAAATATTTTGCTGCCCAGGCAGAGTACCGTTTTTTGCCTTTGCCATTTAGCAAAAGATTAGGGGCAGCAGCCTTTATTTCAACTGGAACTGTAGCCCCAACGATGGCCGCTTTTTCGATGAAAAATCTATTGCCTGCAGGTGGGGTTGGACTCCGCTATCTGGTGTTTCCAAAAAAAGACATTTTCCTTCGTTTCGATGTAGGCTTTACCAGAGAAGGTCCAGCATTCTACATTTATACCGGGGAAGCGTTTTAACGAGCTTTCAGTGCTTCGTAATTATTCATTAGAAAAAAGCCTAATGGCTTTTCACTTTTTCTGGTGGTTGTGAAATAAATCTCCCTAAAATGGTGAAATGACGAGAGTTATTTAAATACTCCATAAAATAAATTTTAAAATTCCATTATAATAATTATATTGTAATGGACGTTTGTATGTGGTCCATTTACATCAAAACCAATATCTGCATTATGCGGAAACTCTTTTTAGTTATCATCTGCACCATTTGCACACCTTGGCTATTTGCTCAAACCATCACGTTTCCGGGAGGAAGCCCAAATTTTTGTCCAGGTGCACAAACTGTACTAACAGCGTCTAATCCTGGACCAACAAATGTTAGGTGGGAATTTTCTTCTACAGGAAATGCACCATGGAGTTTATTAAATGCGGGATCAACTACTTATGCAGCCAATGTTGTTGGTTTTTATAGAATATTGAATGTGCCTCAAACAGTAATTTATGATACCATCCAAGTAGCACAACATCCGGTTCCTACATCTTCTTTTACATCTTCTCCCTCGCTACAATGCGGAACCACCCCCGTAAATTTTACCAATACTTCTTCGGGTGGTGCAACATATTCATGGAATTTTGGAGATCCCAATTCGGGCGCTAACAATACTTCTACGGTTATGAACCCCTCGCATAGATTTGTAGGGCTTCCTGGTAACGTAACTCAAACATTTACAGTTACACTTACCACCACCAACGCCAATGGCTGTAGCGCTACATCAACAAGAACAGTTACTACCACTCAGCTGCCTGATGCAACGCTAGGAGGACCTGGATTTGTAATTTACGATAACAAGAAGTTTTTTAAAATTTGTAGCAACGCAGTTTCAGATATTTTCGAATTTTTCAATGTATCTACTACCCAGTCCACAAATACCAATTATCAAATTATTTGGGGTGATGGCACTCCTGATTACAATTCACCAACGTTTCCACCGCCACCCTTCATCATTTCACATACGTATCCACTTGGTACAACTGTTATGAAGTATATCGTTACAGGACTGAATGGTTGCAAAGACACTACAAATTACTTTATTTTTCTTGGGAACAATCCATCGATTGGTCTTGAAAATCCTGGAAACACGTCTATTTGTGTAGGAAGCACTTTAAACTTTCCAATTACGGGAACGAGCTCCCATCCGTCCGGAACTACCTATACTGTTACCTTTAACGATGGTACCCCAGTTTTAAATTTACCTTATCCTGCACCGGCAAGCATAAGTCACACTTTTAATAACACATCCTGTGGAACCACTAGTTCTATTTATGCAAATTCTTTTTCTGCAACCATACAGGCTTCTAATCCATGTGCATCCAGTTCTGCCAACGTAGTGCCCATTTACGTTTCGCAGAAATCCTTACCAACGTTTGAAATAACACCCAACGATACTGTTTGTACAACCAACAATGTACTTTTTACGAATACAACAGGTGCTAATAGCGATGTTATTAACGGGGCTTGTACTCCAGGAAAATTTGTTTGGCAAATAACACCGGCAACAGGTTGGACGGTGGTAGCAGGAACCCTTGGCAATAATTTTAATTCATCTAATACCAATTTCTGGATTACTGGTACCAATAGCCTAACTATCAACTTTAATACTCCGGGCAATTACGCTATCAAGCTTATTACTGGCAATACTACCTGCTTAACCGACTCTATTACCAAAAATATTTGTGTAAGTGCTGCACCAGTAGCCGCTTTTGATGTAAGTGCCATTGAAGGTTGCGCACCCATGACAGTGAATACCACCAACAATTCTCCTGCTGCATTTTGTGGAGAGAATACTTACGCTTGGTCTGTAACGTATACTCCTGCTCCGGGCTGTTCTCCTGCCGTTTCTAATTTTATTTATTTGAATGGAACCAATGCTAATTCTACTAATCCTCAATTTCAATTTCTACATCCAGGCACTTATACCATAGGTCTTATTACCACTACTCCAGGAAACACTTGTTCTTCAACAGTAGTTACCCGAACCATTTTGGTAAAAGACAAACCCAATGTTACACTTGCCCCATTCTCTGCAGTATGTCAAGGTCAATCAATTACCCCTTCTGCTACAGTGAGCTGCTTTCTTACAACCAGTAGCACTTATGAATGGTCTTTCCCAGGTGGAAATCCCGCCACTTCTTCCCTTGCAAATCCAGGTGCCATCAATTACATTAATCCAGGTAACTATATTGTTACATTGGCCGTTACCAATGATTGTGGCACCACCACCGTTACTCAGCCTTTGGTAGTAAACCCGGTTCCAGATTTAACTTTACCTGCTAACGACACTTTATGTGTTGGTGAAACGGCTGGTCCTTTTGCTTTCACCAGTTCGGCTACGGGTGCAACCTTTAGCTGGACCAACAACAATACCTCCATCGGATTGGCTGCAAGTGGAACAGGTAATATCCCTGCATTTGTTACTACAAATACAGGCGCTACTCCTCTTACTGCCATCATCAACGTTACCGTATCCAATGGCTTGTGCAGTACCCAACAAAGTTTTTCCATCATTGTGAATCCTCGGCCACTTGCCCCAGCTGTAAGCAGCCCAGTTGAATATTGTTTGAATGAAACAGCTGTTGCACTCATTTCCACAGCTACTGCTGGCAATAGCCTTTTGTGGTACACTGTTGCCACTGGAGGCACTGGTTCTGTAACCGCACCGATACCATCAACAACCGCTCTGGGCACCACTAATTTTTATGTAAGTCAGGTAAACAGTACCACCAACTGCGAAGGACCCAGATCTTTAATTGCTGTCATCATCAAACCGGTTCCTGTGATAGCATTGGGTACCATCGTGAGCCCGCCTACCTGCGGATCTTCAACCGGTAGCATTTCTCTTACTGGTTTGGTAGCGGGTACACCTTACTCCGTAAACTATACCAGAAACGGAACGCCTGTTACTGTGGTTATTACTGCCAACACCGCTGGAATTGTTATCATTAATGGATTAAATGCAGCCACTTACTCAAACATTTTTGTAGTGTTAAATGGTTGTCCATCATTACCAGTTGGACCTGTTACTTTAGCCGATCCAACACAACCTGCTACACCCACCATCACCAGTAATGATCCACTTTGTACAGGTGGCACGTTGAATCTTTCAGCTACGTCTACCACTACTGGCGCCAGCTTTTTGTGGACCGGACCAAATGGTTTCACCAGTGCAATTGCCAATCCATTTATTAGCAATGTAACGGTGGCGGCTAGTGGCAATTATCTGGTAACCGCCACTTTGAACGGATGTGTTTCTGTTGCAGCATCTGTGGCAGTGGTCATCAATCCTACACCCACCGGGAATGTGGCCAGCAACAACGGCCCCATTTGCGAAGCACAGAATATTACACTTAGCGGAACTACAGCTACAGTGGGCACCATAAGCTATAACTGGACGGGCCCCAACGGCTTTTCAAGTAACCTTCAAAATCCGGTGATCAATGGGGCCACACTTGCTGCAACCGGAACCTACACTTTAATTGTAACCGCCACTACCAACGGCCAGGCATGTGCTGCCGCGCCTGTTACAACCGCTATTACCATTAAACCTGTTCCTGTTATCAGCATCACTGCTACCAATAACCCCATCAATTGTGCTTCTGCAACAGGGAGTATTGTGTTGGGAGTGGTACAGCCCAATACTTTGTTTACCGTAAACTATACGTTGAACACAGCTCCGCAAACAGCTTCCATTACGTCTGATGCTGCAGGATTTTTAACGCTCAACAATTTACCGCAAGGCTTATATGCTAATATTATTGCCACACTCAACGGGTGTGCTTCCAATGCTGTTGGACCGGTTACTTTGGCTGATCCCAATCCGCCAGTAACACCCAATATCAGTAGCAATAGTGCCATCTGTGCCGGGCAAACTTTGAATCTAACTTCTAGTAGTGTGAGTCCCGGTGTGATTACTTACTCTTGGACTGGTCCGAACGGATTCAACAGTGCTTTACAAAATCCTACATTGCCCAATGCAGGTGCCAGCAATGCTGGTACGTACACGGTAACCGTTACCACCAATAGCTGTACTTCTCTTCCAGCATCTACAATTGTAGTGATTAATCCACTGGCAAGTTTACCTTTGGTAAGCAGTCCGGTTAGTTATTGTATTAATACAACAGCAGTGGCACTAACGGCTACCAATAACGCTGGGCACACTTTAAACTGGTACACGGTGCCTACGGGTGGCACATCATTGGGTGCAGCTCCTGTTCCTATAACTACTCCTGCAGGTACTACCCCTTATTATGTGAGCCAAACAACGCCTCTTGGATGTGAAGGTGCAAGGGCTCAAATAGATGTTATCATTCGTCCGAATGCATTGGCTTCTTTTGTTCCGGTAAATACCCTGAAGTGTGCTCCTTTTAATATTACCGCTGCCGAAGTTGGCTTACAACAATTTCCAGCAAACAACAGCATTTACAACTGGTATGTAAACAATGCCTTTATTGGAAGTGGTACCACATTCCCTGGTTATACCATTAATGTACCAGATGATTCTGTTACCATCAAACTGGTCACCATCTCTACTTTTGGTTGTAGGAATGATAGTTTGGAACGTAAATTTTACACCATCAAAGTTCCTATTCCATCATTTACCATCAGCGATTCCGTTGGTTGCGGCCCCTTATCCGTAGCCATTACCAACACCAGTGCAGAAATTAACTTGTATAATTATTTATGGGATTTTGGGAACGGACAAACATCTACTTTACAACAGCCGGGCACTATATTATTTGCCACCAATCCTACTTATGGTGATACGGTGTATACCATTAATTTGAGGGTAGCTTCTATTTGCGACACAATTATATTTAGCAGACAAGTACGAGTGAAATCGCCACCAAAGGCTTTATTTATTCCAGATAGAACCACTGGATGTTCGCCCATGAGGGTCTTATTTACCAACACTTCTGCAGGATTAAACAATACTTATTATTGGAATCTTGGTGACGGTACTACTTTCGTTACCACTGGTAGAGACACCTTCACACATATTTTCACAACAGGAGTGGTAAACACATTCACCGTGCAACTCATTGCTGTAAACGAATGTGGTGCCGATACCATTCGGTTCCCACTTGTTGCCGCGCCCAATAATATACGACTCAATTACATTGTGAACGGTCCTGATAATTTTGGTTGCGCTCCTCATACGGTAGCGTTCATCAATTTATCTTCAGGCGCCAGCACTTTTCAATGGAATTTTGGTGATGGCAACAGCATTAATACAACAGATAACATCGATACGGTTTATCATACCTATGCCAATGCGGGCAATTACAGCGTTTCTGTAACCGCCGTAAACAGTTGTACAGATACCACTGCCACTCGTTTTATTACGGTATATCCCAAGCCTACAGCAGCATTTACCAGTAATGCATATACTGTTTGTATAGGGCAACCTATACAACTCAGCAACCAATCTACAGCAGCCAATACCTATGCATGGAATTTTGGGGATGGCAATACTTCGGTATTGGTAAATCCAACACACACGTACAACAATCCGGGTTTATACAATATTCGATTGATCGCATTCCGCAATAATCCTTCTGGGGATGTTTGTATAGATACAGCCTTCCAACAGGTATTGGTGCGAGATACACTGCCGGGATTGTTTAGCATGTCAGACTCATTCAGCACCTGTGCGCCGCTTACCGTAACGTTCGTTAATCGTATAAGGCCATCAGTAACGGCTGTATGGGACTTTGGTGATGGCAGTTTCGGAAATGGCGACAGTGTAATACATAATTACACTTTGCCGGGTGTTTATTTGGTGAACTTGATAGTGACAGTACCAGGTGGCTGTGTATATCAATCACAAGATACCGTTAGGGTGTTGGGGCCTTCTGGCAGTTTTGTATACGATGCTGGTTACAACTGTTCACCCGATGCGGTGATGTTTACAGCATCTGCGTCTAACGCTAACAGTTATGTGTGGAATTTTGGAGATGGCAATACCCTCACTACTACTACCAATATCGTATTTCATACTTATACCAATCCGGGTAATTATGTGCCATCGGTGATACTGCAGAACACAGCAGGTTGTAATTTTCCAATACAGGGAATAGATACCATCAAGGTTGATAAAATAGATGCAGGTTTTATTTATGCTGCCCAACAAAACTGTGGTTCTACTTTGTTACAATTCACAGATACTACCAATGCCTTTTTTGGCATCAGTACCATCAATTGGGATTTTGGTGATGGTACCAATGGTACTGGATCTTCTTTGAATCATCTGTACAGTGCCTCTGGCTTGTATACCGTTACCATGATCGTGAATGGTATCAGTGGATGTGCAGACACCAGTATCAAACAAATCAATATTCAGGTAAACAGTGTACCAATAGCAACTATCATTGCTGATGCAGAAAGATGTGCATTTCAGAATGTGGTATTTTCTGCCAATGTGGTTTCTACCGATCCGGTTACCATACAACAATGGCGATTGTCTAACGGGGTTACCGCTGTGGGTCCGTCCTTCTCTTATCTTTTTAATGTACCCGGTACTTACAACCTGCGGTTTATTTCAGGAACAGACTTTGGGTGCTTCGATACCGCACTTCACACCATTGTGATCAGACCAGCACCTTTCATCAACGCCACCAACAGTCTTACGTTGTGTGTAGGAAATTCGGCACAACTCAATGTAACGGGTGCGGCCAATTACCAGTGGATTCCTTCACAGGGGTTAAGTTGTACTACCTGTCCCAATCCAATTGCTACGCCCACTATCACAACTCCATATGTGGTAACCGCCAGCAACTCGTTTGGATGTGCAGCATACGATACGGTGGTAGTTACCGTGATACAAGCTATGAACCTACTAGTGTCGCCAAACGATAGTATTTGTATTGGCTCTTCTTCAAACTTATTGGCCAGTGGAGCCACTACTTACAATTGGACGCCCAGTGCAACGCTAAGCAGTAGTACCGTAGCCAATCCTGTGGCAACACCCACCATCACCACAAGTTATCGGGTAGTGGGTTTTGACGGGTTTAACTGTTTCACAGATACTGCTTTTGTAATTGTGGCAGTAGGAAAATTTCCTAGGGTGAATTTGGGCCCAGACCTCACTTTGGCAACAGGAACTATACACCCACTAAAAAGTACCATCACCAACGGGCCTATTGCACAATGGTTGTGGCAACCATCCACAGATCTTAGTTGTAGCAGTTGTCCGTTACCGTTAGCAACCATCAAAAAAGACATTACTTATACTGTATTGGTTACAACCCCTTACGGATGTACCGCAACTGATACCATTTCATTTAAGACATTCTGTGAAAACTCGCAAGTGTTTATTCCAAATGCTTTCACACCCGATGGCGATGGCATCAATGATGTGTTGATGGTGAGGGGAAAGGGAATTGCCAGTGTAAAACATTTTAAAGTTTTTAACAGATGGGGCGATCTCGTTTTTGAACGATCTAACTTCCCTCCAAACATTGCTTCCTTCGGATGGAACGGACGTGTAAGGGGAGTGGTAGGGCCGCCAGATGTGTTTGTGTACACCGCAGAAGTGATCTGTGAAAATGGTACATCTTATGTTTATAAAGGCAATACCTCAATTATCAAATGATGAAAGCTAACCACATGCAAATTCGCCACATATTATTCATATCCATTTTAGTAATGGTTTGTGCTACAACAAAAGCACAAGACATCAACTTTTCTCAATTCTCCGAAATGCCTTTGTTGCGCAACCCCGCGCTCGCTGGTTTGTACAAAGGCGACTTCAGGGCTACAGCCGCTTTTCGCAATCAATGGAACAGCGTAACCACACCCTACACGTCGCAAGCATTAGGAGTAGAAATGAAATTCAGTACCAGCCAGTACTCCGATAATTATCTGGCTTTGGGTGTTCAGATGACGAATGATTTGGCTGGCGATTCCAAACTCGGTAGAACCCAGGTTTTACCGGTACTTACCTACCATCAATCTTTGAGCGATAACAACGATACTTATTTGTCGCTCGGTTTCATGGGCGGTCCGGTGCAGCAACGTTTCGATCCATCTAAACTCACTTTCGACGACCAGTTTGTGAATGGTGCTTACAGTTCAACCAATCCTACACAACAGACTTTCAACAACAGCAACGTTTCCTATTTGGATGCATCTGTTGGATTGTTGTTTAGCACCAGCGTAGCCAATGATGTAAAGCTTTACCTGGGAGGTTCCTACTTTCATTTAAACCAACCCAAGGTAGCTTTTGATCGTTCCCGTGATGTACGACTCAATAAAAAAGTAATGATCAATGCAGGTATCTCTGCGCCCCTGAGCGAATACGATCGACTGATCTTGTACGCCGATTATTTTACGCAAGGAGGAAGCAAGCAAATGCAGGGAGGTTTTATGTTTAAGCACGATTTGGTTCAGATGGATGAAGAGGAAACCATCAGTTTATCTGCAGGAAGTTTTCTCAGATGGAACGATGCGGTTATACCTGTTGTAAAATTAGATTTGTATGAGCTCAGCATAGGACTTTCCTACGATGTAAACATTTCAAGTTTAAGAGCTGCTTCCCAATCGAGAGGAGGATATGAGATCACTTTGAGTTATCGCAATTTTCTTAACATGAGAAACAGCTCAGTAGACGCAGTAAGGTGTCCTGTTACTTTTTAAAATTTCAGGGATTTGTCCTATGGATCATTGTTGAAAGTAAGCCGAATTTTTTATGCTTTCCATTAATCCAATTTTCATTGTTGTCGAATTTTTTTAGCTTCATTCATATTATAAATATCGAAAATAATTACAGCTTCTGACAATTGGCTACTTCAAATAAATTTTATTTGGCGTTAAGCCTTTCCAAAAGTTTTCTAAGAAATATGGTCAATTACTGCTATCTGATTATCTTGCCAATAATCAAATAATGAATAATGAAGCATTTTTCTACCGTTCTTAGTGTTCTTCTTTTATTGGCCGTTGCCTTTTTGTATTATCATGAATTTTCTGGCAAGAAAGCAGTGGTTGCCAATGTAGCAAAATCTGGGGATGCCAAAAACGAGGTTATTGCACCCGCCTTGATTGCCTATGTGGAATTGGATTCTCTGAATGAAAAAATTTCCTTTATCAAAGAAAAAAGAAAAGAGTTAGAAAGCGAACAAAGGGCCATTGAAACAGAATGGGAGAATGGTTATCGTGGATTGGAAAATCAGAAGAATACCTTTTTACGCAAGGGAGATGCCATCACTCAACAGATGGCAGAAGAATTTCAAAACGATCTGATTCAGCAACAACAAAGAATTGACCAAAAGAAACAAGGGCTAACACAAAAGTTGAGCGAGAAGAGTTACAAGTTTATGGATAATATTCAGAAAGAATTAAAAGATTTTTTGATTGAGTACAACAAAACAAAAAATTATCAGTACATACTTACCACTGGTACGGGACTTGACTACATGGTTTTTAAAGATTCTACTTTAAACATTACAGCAGACGTTGTAGATGGCATGAACGAAAAAATCAAAAAAGGAAACAAATAATCCCATCAATTTAATTATCTTGAATCCCGATCTCAAAAACGATCGGGATTTTTAATAATACCAGTCTTAAACCAACCAAGCATGTCTCAAAATAAAAGTAGCAGTCATACATCTATTGATCTCATTACTCCACCAACGCCGGTGGATACCAATGCATTTAAACCAACATTGGGTTTATTTGATGCTACCATGATTGTTGCTGGGTCGATGATTGGATCAGGTATTTTTATTGTGAGTGCCAACATTACTCAATATGTTGGAAGTGCAGGTTGGTTGATTGCTGTATGGCTTATCACCGGATTTATGACGCTCACGGCTGCATTGAGTTACGGAGAACTGAGTGCCATGTTTCCAAAAGCTGGCGGACAGTACATTTATCTTAAAGAAGCCTTTAATCCTTTAGCTGGATTTTTATATGGCTGGAGTTTTTTTGCAGTGATACAAACCGCAACCATTGCAGCGGTAGGGGTGGCTTTCTCAAAATTTGCTGGTTATTTTATAGGCGCATTGGAAGTTACAGATGCCAACATCATTGCACAGATCGGTATTTTTAAATTGTATCCTGCACAACTTTTGTCTATTGCCATGATCATCTTACTCACCTACATCAACACCAAGGGTATACAGGGTGGCAAAATGATTCAAACAGTGTTTACTGTAGTAAAACTATTGTCGCTTTTCGGGTTGATATTTTTCGGATTCATCATTGCTGCAAAGGCAGATATTTGGGATGCAAATTGGGCAGATGCCTGGACCATGAAGCAACTGAATTCAGAAGGCCAGGTGGTAGGAGGTGTGGTAGGCACTGCGGTGATGGGCGCTATCGCCGCATCCATGGTGGGTTCCATCTTCAGCAGTGATGCATGGAACAACGTAACTTTTATTGCGGGCGAAGTAAAAAATCCTAAAAGAAATATTGGGCTTAGTTTGTTTTTAGGAACGCTGATTGTAACCCTGATTTACGTTTCAGCTAATTTGATGTACATCAGTGTATTGCCACTGAACGAAATTGCATCTGCACCTCAAGAGCGTGTAGCCGTAGCCGCTAGCATTAACATTTTCGGAGAAATGGGTGCATATATTATAGCAGTGATGATTATGATCTCTACTTTTGGATGCAACAACGGACTTATTTTGGCTGGTGCCAGAGTGTACTACACCATGGCAAAAGATGGTTTGTTTTTTAAAAAAACCGCCGAACTCAACAAAAACAATGTACCCGAATTTGCTTTGTGGATACAGTGTTTGGTGGCTTCACTCCTTTGTTTGAGCGGTCGTTATGGAGATTTGTTGGAAATGATCTCTTTTGTAGTAGTGCTTTTTTATGCACTAACCATTGCTGGAATTTTTATATTAAGAAAAAACAGGCCAGATATAGAACGCCCTTACAAAGCCTTTGGATATCCGGTACTTCCAGCCATTTATATTCTGATGGCCATTAGTTTTTGTTTGTTGTTGATCTATTACAAACCAACGTATGCTGGCTGGGGATTGGCAATTGTTCTTACTGGCATTCCAATTTATTATATTGCACTAAGAAGTAAAAATCAAGCTTGATGACATTCAACAATATCGCCGATGTAGGCAACCAAATATTTGATGATTGTATTGCACTCTACCATTCTACTGATGATGTAGATGCTCCTATTAAAAACGACTATGAGAAAAGTTCCTTAGAACATTTACTCCATCTTAAAAATTGGATCGACACGGTACAATGGCATTTGGAAGATTTGATTAGAAATCCACAAATTGATCCTGCTACCGCACTGTTGCTCAAAAGAAGAATTGATGCCTCCAACCAAGAACGTACAGACGTAGTGGAATACATTGATAGTTTCCTGCTCGAAAAATACAAAGATGTTGTAGCGGCTCCAAACGCCACCTTAAATACCGAAAGTCCGGCTTGGGCTATTGATCGGCTTTCTATATTGGCACTTAAAATTTACCATATGCGCCAGGAAGCAGAACGAACAGAGGCCAGCGAGGCGCATCGAAATGCATGTGGTTTGAAGTTGGCGGTGTTGCTAGTGCAACGCAAAGATTTGTCGCTTGCTATTAATACATTGTTGCAGGATATACAAGCCGGGCGAAAATACATGAAGGCATACAAACAAATGAAGATGTACAACGATGAGTCGTTGAATCCTGTTTTATACAACCATTCCAAAAAATAAGTGGAAGAAAGGCAGCATATACTCGTACTTCGCTTTTCAGCAATGGGAGATGTAGCCATGACAGTTCCTGTGTTAAAAGCTTTGATGAATCAGCATCCGCAATTAGAGATTACCATGCTGAGCAACCCCATGTTCGGGCCCTTGTTCAGTGATATTCCCCGGTGTAATTTTATTCCTGTCTTCTTAAAGGCACAACACAAAGGAGTTGTAGGCTTGTGGAAGTTGTACAAAGAATTGTTGAAAGGAAAAAAAATAGACGCCATTGCAGACCTTCACAATGTGCTGCGTACAAACATTCTTCGAAAATATTTTATGCTGTCCGATATCAACAGTGCTGTAATAGATAAGGGAAGGGCTGCCAAAAAAAAAATGACATCCCGGCATAATAAAGTCTTGGTTCAGTTACCTACGTCACACGAAAGATATGAAGCGGTATTTGCCGAACTGGGTTATCCTATCCAACGCTCAACACCCACTTTTAATGTTGTAAAAAAACAAAGCAGTGATGCAATCACAAATTTATTAGATAGGAATAAAATTTTGGTGGGCATCGCACCGTTTGCACAACACGCCCAAAAAATGTATCCACTTCAACAGATGAAATTATTGGTGGCTGAATTGGCTGAGTATAAAAATATTCAGTTGCTTTTTTTTGGAGGTAGGGGAGCAGAAGCAACCGAATTAGAACAATGGGAAAAAACTTATCCCGGTTCTCTAAATGTAGCAGGCAAATATAATTTGGAGGGTGAGTTACAAATTATTCAACAATTGAAAGTGATGCTGAGCATGGATTCTGCCAACATGCACCTAGCCAGCCTATGCGGCGTACCGGTAGTGAGTATTTGGGGAGCTACCCATCCTTTTGCCGGTTTTTATGGTTGGAAACAAGACCCTCAGCACATAGTTCAACTTGCACTCGAATGCCGCCCCTGTTCTGTGTTTGGAAATAAGAAATGTTTTCGGGGCGACTTTGCCTGTATGAGGGGAATCGGTACAGAAATGATTCTTTCAAAACTCGCACCTTTTCTTTCCTAAAATAATTAAACTAACCTTCTCGAACCTGCTTTAGCAACTATTAAAGGAATGGCTAGGTTCATTAACCGATGTTCAAACAATGGCCGTAAATCTTAGAATTTTTGTGGCAGTAATTTGAATAAATTTGGGTCTAACCTTAAAACAAATTATGCATCCTTTTTCTATTGTTATTCATGGCGGAGCCGGCACTATTTTAAGAGAAGACATGACGGCCAATTTGGAGAAAGCTTACATCACAGCTTTGGATGAAGCTTTACAAGCGGGTTATGCCGTTCTGGCTGCAGATGGTTCTGCCACCAACGCAGTAAAAGCAGCCCTTGTAGTTTTAGAAGACAATCTACTATTCAATGCCGGGCGCGGTGCAGTGTTTACCAAAAAAGGCGTACAAGAAATGGATGCCGCCATCATGGATGGTAAAACCCTGAATGCAGGCGCCGTTGCGGGTGTTCGAAACGTGCGCAACCCCATTGAATTGGCCGAAGAAGTAATGTTGAACAGCAATCACGTTTTTTTAAGTGGAAAAGGTGCCAATGATTTTGCCATTAAACAGGGCATAAAATTGGAACCGGATGAATATTTCTTTTCTCAATTCAGGTACGACCAATGGAAAGTACTGCGCGACAGCGATAATTATTCACTCGACCATACCCACCAAGGTCTGGAAGAATTGATGAAAGATAAAAAATTCGGAACCGTAGGAGCTGTTGCCTGCGACGCTTTCGGAAACATTGCTGCTGCCACCAGTACTGGGGGTATGACCAACAAAAAGTACGGACGTATTGGAGATAGCCCACTCATTGGCGCAGGAACCTATGCCAATAATAAAACCTGTGCCATCAGTTGTACTGGGCATGGTGAACGCTTCATTTGCGCAGTGGCCGCTTACGATGTAAGTGCGCTGATGGAATACAAGGGATTGAGTTTGAAGGAAGCCATGCAGGAAGTGGTGAATGTAAAGTTGGTGGCCATGAATGGTGAAGGTGGTATGATTGGCGTAGATGCACAAGGCAACACCGCAATGGTGCTTAATAGTGCAGGAATGTATAGGGCCATGAAAAACAGCAAAGGAGAAGAGTTCATTGGTATTTATGGCTATTAATTTCTAATGGTCATAGATAATATTTAATCTAATTAACAGCAAGTAAGCCTGCCCTTTATATTGTAACTTAAAGTAGAATAAAGTATTTTCGCATCAAATAAAAAAGATGAATAAATACGCAGTAATAGTGGCTGGTGGAAATGGAAGCAGGATGAACAGTACGGTACCCAAACAGTTTTTATTACTCAACAACAAACCTGTTTTATATTATACCCTCGATACTTTTTTAAAAGCCTACCACGATTTAAAAGTGATTCTTGTATTGCCCGAAGAATACGTGGCTACCGGTCAGGAAATTATTGACGCATGGTTCGATTACAAAAGAATCAGGATCACCGTTGGGGGACGTACCAGATTTCATTCTGTACAAAATGGATTGCAGTTGATAGAGGAAGAGAGTATTGTTTTTGTACACGACGCCGTACGGTGTTTACTCACAACAGCG
This sequence comes from Ferruginibacter sp., assembly GCA_044342365.1. Lineage (GTDB taxonomy): Bacteria > Bacteroidota > Bacteroidia > Chitinophagales > Chitinophagaceae > Ferruginibacter. Next base: position 40,905 of record JBIIPY010000010.1, read on the forward strand.
CTCATTCACCGTTGTTATGAAGCCGCACTCGAATTTGGTGCTACAGTTCCGGTGGTTGATTGCAAAGACAGTGTGCGAATGGTAAGCAGTGATGGCAACGAAGCGCTGGAACGCCGCAACATCAAACTGGTTCAAACGCCTCAGGTTTTTTTAAGTACCATTTTGTTGCCTGCTTTCAACATAGATTACAAAGATAAGTTTACAGATGAAGCCTCTGTTGTAGAAACATTTGGAATGAAGGTTCAATTAGTAGAAGGGGAAGAGAACAATATCAAAATTACAAGTCCCATCGATATGTTGCTGGCAGAATACTTACTATCTGAACGAACAGAAGAAAAAGCGTAAGGTTTATTTTTTCAACAATTTTACCAAGGCTGGTAGTCGGTTAATGGCAACAAAAGGATAGCACTCATTGCTGGCACCAAAGCCCATGTAAAAATGGGCAATGCCTGCTACATCAGATCCTTCAAAATCTAACAACAAGGGTTGATTGCAAAACTCCTTTATCAATTGTTGGAACAATAAATAATTGGCTTCTTTTTTTCTTCCGGCTGCCGTAACGCAAGACATTACATTGTATAACCGATATTCGTCTTTCAATAAAATAATACCCGCTATCGTTTGCCCCTCCTCATTCATTACTTTTCTAACTATCAACTGTCCTTTATCCGACAGTTGATGGCAAAGCAGTTCAAAATTTTTATAATCTCTTTCCTCATATACCAATGCCCGATCGCTGTACAATTCGCTGAACAGTTGAATAATAGATGCAGGGTTATTTTCTATTTGATAGTTCAATAAAAAATGATGGGATCTCTTGATATTTTTTGCATGTGATCCTGAAAAATTTTTAGCTATGCGGTCATAATCATCATTCAAAGAAAGAATGAAGTTATTTTTTTGAACAGTATGTTTCAACAAATCAGTAGCAATGGTATTGGAGTAGTTGAGCGGAATTTCAATTAGCCGATAATGCGTTAAAGCCGCTTCCACAAAAGATTTAACAATTGTGGGGTTATTTGCATCATTGCCAAATATGCCCATCTGCCCAACAAATGCTGGTTGATACAAATAAGCAATACCCCATTTTTTTTTGAAGGTCAAAGGCATCACGGTTTCATAATCGTTCGCAACCAATGCCCCCCAATGTTTGCTCATTTGGTTGAGGTAAAACGATTGGGCATAAATAAGCGGTTGAGCAGATCGTTTAATGCAGTCATCCCATTTTTGCTGATCAATATCCTGGTATGAAAGATGTAGAATCTTCATTTTAAAAAAGCAGTTGAGGAAACAATTTTTTTAAACTCAGTTGTTGAATATCGATGCTGAAAGAAATATTTTTCAAAAATCTTTTTTCCGTGATGGTACTTTTAAAGTAATCATCATATACTTTGCTGTAAAGCAGCGGCACATAAATATTCAACGTGTTTTTTAAAAGGGACAATTGCAAACCTGCATCAAACAAAAACCTTGCAGAACCTGCATCTGCTTCCCATGCTTCTGCAAAAGTACCAACATCTGCAAATACTTTCAATGGCAGTTTAAATGGCAAAACGCTGAGCGGATTGATCTTATTTGGAATAGTGGTGTTAAAATTCATGGCTACCAACCAATTGTCTGTTTTGCCAATTTTGTTACTGAGTAAGTCGGTTCGAACTTTAAATCCTCCATCCCTCATCATGATTTGTTGGTTAGAAAAACCATCAAACTCGTTTCTTCCTACAAAATAATTTTGATAATTGTAGTCTTCATTCCCTTTTGGGCCAGTCATATTCAAATGATAACGGTCGGTTTTAAATCGAGTTAAAAATGTTTCTTCTCCCGTATAAAAAAACTTGCCTGCAAAGAACCTCACATCTGCGCCACCGCCTTTTGCATAATTAAAAAAGTAGTGCCCTGTAAAGTTGGTGCGTACAAAACCATCGCCTTGTTCTATTTGTAAAGCCGCTTTATAAGGGTACAATTTCCTGCTGTCTTCTACAACAAACTGCAATTGATTTACATACCTTTTTTGTTTTGGATAACTGATGATATCTCCACCATTGATGGTATCTCTGCGAAAACTGAGCCCGGTTTCAGCAATTAAAAAAGTTCTGAATTGAACGTATTTACTCACGCTGCTCAATGGGCTAGAGGGTGCAAATGTATATTTAACAGAAGGTGCCAGTTTGGTAAATGGCTGATAGTTGATAGTGCCGGTAGAATCTGTAAAACTATCTGCATTAAACCTTGCTCCAGCAAGTGCAAACTCTAATTGTGCACCTTTGTTGCCCGGAAAAAACTGGTAGGAAACCCTTCCCAATCCGTTTAATTTTTTGGAACCTGTAGCAAAAAGTGGCATGGCAAAAAATTGAAGTTTAGGGGTAGGCAAATTGTAATTGTGCAACATGGCGCCTAGCATTATCTTATCATAGAAGTTAAAACCTGCAGCAGGTAAAACTGACAGATAATGATTTTTATCGGTGTCTTTTAAACTGAAAAAAGAAACGGGTTTTATTTTTTTGGGCTTGGCTACAGAAAGACTACCTTTTTGATGAAGCAGTTTAAACAGGCTGTCTGTTGGTTGAGTTGTATGTGCGTTTACAAGTTGTTGAAAGTCTTCTGGATAAGGATGTTTGAAAGCATAGGCGCTGTAGTATGCTTTCATCACAGAGTCAAATTTTTCGGTGCCCAACTGCTTTTCCAGCAATCCCATCCACTGTGCGGCTTTTGAATAGGCTATGAGGTTGTAATTGGTAGCATTAAACTGATCTGCTTTGGTTTCTATTGGTTGATCTCTTTTGATGCCGATCACCGTTTCTAACATTGTTTGTTGTATGCTTGCTGGTTTTCTTTTTGTGATAAAACCATCTGTAGTCATCAAAAAATCTGGTTCAGGCACACCATAGTATTTTTTAAAATAGCGCTGGTCATAATAGCTGTTCATCCCTTCGTCCATCCAAGGATGGGTACGTTCGTTGCTGGCAAGAATGCCATAAAACCAGTTATGACCCACTTCATGGTTAATAAGATAATCTAACATGGGTTCATTGTTGCTGGCAGATAACAAAGTAATGGTGGGATATTCCATTCCGCCTCCAACACCGCCTTCTAACTGTTCTACCACCGATACTACCGGGTAGGGATAAACGCCGAGCCATTCACTTTTGGTGAGGATGGCTTGTTTAATAAAACGAATGCTGTTGGTCCAGTATTTTTTATTGTCTTTATGGTAATACGCATACACATCAATTACCTTATCTGCAAGCTGCAGCGTATCGTGTATTACTTCGTATTCAGGGTGTGCAAACCAGGCAAAATCATGGATGTTATTTTGTTGATAGAACAAAGTTTTCAAAGTATCTGATTTGCTGCTACTGATCATTTTGCCCGTGGCAGCCACCGTATATTTTTCTGGTACGGTGATGTACACATCGTAATTTCCAAATTCGCTGTAAAATTCTCCTTGGTCTAAATAAGGCATCGGATGCCAACCTTTTTGATCGTACACTGCGGGTTTAGGAAACCATTGAGTGATGTAATAGGACTGATTGTGATGACCTGCACGTGAAAAAATGTCGGGTAATTTAACCTGAAATGGGGTTCGAATTTCAACGGAATGTCCCGGTAATAGTGGGGTTGGAAGCAGGAGTTTTACAATGTCCTGGTGTTGGGGATGATCTTTAATGACCGCTCTTGTACCATTTACCGTAAAATCCAATCGGTTGATGTAGCCTTTCTGGTCATCGTTGCTAAAATAAAAATCGGTGCTTCCATTTTTTAATTGTTGTTCACTAAAAGCAGTTCGATCGTTTTTATAGGCGTTGGACCAAAGATGTATCCAAATAAAAGAGAGGCTGTCGGGCGAATTGTTTTGATAGGTCATTTTGATATCACCCGTTAAGGTTTGGGTGTTATCATTTAGAAAAACCTTGATGGTACTGTTTACTTGTTGTTGCCAATAGTTGGTCTGTTGGCCATACCCCGCCACAAAAAATAACTTTATCAATATGAGGAGCAGCCATTTTTTCAAAACCAGTCTGTTTTTTCAAAAGTAACACATTATCAAATAGTATTAGAATTGCCGTGTTTACTTGCCCTTACCAGCCACGATGATTTGGATGGTATGAAACATGATCTTAAAATCGAGTGCCAAACTGATGTTTTCTACATACATCAAATCATAGGGCATTCTTTCCAGCATTTCATCTACCGATGATGCATAGCCGAACTTTACCATGCCCCAACTGGTTAGGCCCGGTTTTACTTTAAACAAGTATTTGTATTCTTCATTGAGTGTAACGAGTTGGTCTACATAAAATTTTCTTTCCGGCCTTGGACCCACCAAACTCATTTCGCCTTTGAGGATATTCCAGAGTTGAGGCAATTCATCTAACCTCCATTTGCGCATTACTTTGCCCCAGGATGTAATTCGAGGATCATCTTCACTGCTCAATTGTGGACCGTCGGCTTCTGCGTTTAGTACCATAGAGCGCAGTTTATACATCACAAAAGTTTTTCCCTTGTAACCAATTCTCTCCTGCAAGTAAAAGATAGGTCCGCGTGAGCTCAACAGCTGCCGAATGACTGTATATAAAAACAATGGTGAAAGTAAAACAATGGCAATCAACGATACAAAAATATCGATCACTCTTTTCACATTTTGTTGCCAGCTGGGTAATATGCCCGAATGAATATCAATCAAAGGAACGCCCATCACATTGCCCGTTTGAATAGCGCCACTGATAATGTCTACTGTATCGGGTGTTATTTTGATGTTTACTTCCTGATCGCTTAATTTTTGTAAAATTTTGGTAATGAGCATCCTTTCACTTTTGTCAACGGCAATAATGATTTCTTCGATGTTTTCTTTGGCAATGATTTGTGTGAGTTGTTCTAACCCCTGATAATGTTGGATGCTGGCTGGCAAAACAAGATCGTTTTTTCCATTGGTGTTGATGAATGCTTTGATGCGGTAACCAGATTGATCATTGGCTTTTAGAAAGGTTTTGTAAAAGTCTGCTACTTTTTTTCCATTACCAATAACTGCAGCGTTAAAATACACCAACTGTTGACGCAGTTGTTTTTTTACAATGCTTAACATGAGCATTCTTGCGACCATCGTACAAAAAAGAACTGGGAATAATAATGCAAAAAATTCAAGATAATAATATTCGTTGTTGGTTTTAGGGTTTTTAAGAATGAAAAAGAAAAGTAGAAACAGCGATCCAATGATGCTGCTGGCAAGGGTTCTGATAAATTCGCCGTAGCGCGATTTGTGGTATAAAAATCCATAGGCACCACTTAGGAAATGTAAAGTGATCCATCCAATTGTGTAAAGTAGCAGCCCCAAGTAAAAACCACCTGGAACCGAAAAGGGATAATCGTGTATGTATGATCTGAGGTAATAGAAGCAAAACCAGGTTACGATGCAGATGAGTATGTCTGTAACAATGTACCAACTGATATGTATCCGGGGTTGCTTCACGTAAAATAAAGTAGGAAATGCTTTCTTACTTAATGATGAGTATGGTTTATTTTTTCTAAAATCTGGTGAGCAACTTCCATGGCTCTGAATCCATCAACCACCGTAACCGGTGTTTCTGTATTGTTGAGGATGGCATCTTTAAAACATTGCAATTCCATTTTGATAGCGTTCACTTCTACAATGGGGGGGTTAGCAATGGCGATGGTTTTTTTACCAAGATTGGTTTCGATATCGAAAGTAAACACACTGCTTTCGCCGGGCGCATCAATTTTGATAACTTCTGTTTTTTTCTCTAGAAAATCAATTCCGATATATGCATCCTTTTGAAAGATCCTCATCTTTCTCATTTTCTTAAGCGAAATGCGACTACTGGTGAGATTGGCAACACAGCCGTTATCGAATTCAATGCGAACGTTGGCAATATCTGGGGTATCGCTCATTACCGCTACGCCATTGGCAGAAATATAACTTACGTTGCTTTTTACAATGCTTAAAATGATATCGATATCGTGTATCATTAAATCTAGAATTACACTCACATCTGTGCCACGTGGGTTGAATTGTGCCAATCGATGTACTTCAATGAACATCGGCTTCAACAACGATTTATCGAGCGACAAAAATGCGGGGTTGAATCTTTCTACGTGTCCGATTTGAAATTTCAGGTTCGATTCTTTGGCCAGTTTTACGAGTGTTCTGGCTTCCTCCATCGTATTGGTGAGTGGTTTTTCAACAAACACATGTTTGCCTTTTTTTAAAGCCATTTCACAGAGGTTAAAGTGAAGTGGGGTAGGTGCTACAATGTCTACTGCATCGCATTCATCCATCAGTTCTTCTGGCGAAAAAAATCTTTTGATCTTGTATTTTTCTTCCACAGGAATTGCATTCTTGTCATCTGGATCATAGAAGCCAGCGATGATTACATTTTCTATTTCCTGCCAGTTGTTCAGATGAAATTTCCCCAAATGTCCTACACCTAAAACGCCTATCCTTAGCATACAATTAGTTTGAAATGATTAAAAGAAAACATTGATTACTGTTTGTGCTGTTGCCCTGTGGCTGTATCCGTTTCCATCTCTTCCCAGAAGCCCATTTTTCCAAATTTTTCAATTCTCTTTTCGATGCGTTCTTCCGGTGCAATTTCTTTGAGCGACTGTATAGTAGGAAGAAGGTAATTTTTCAGAAGTTCAGCGGCTTCATCATAATCCCAATGAGCGCCACCGAGTGGTTCAGGAATTACATCGTCTACCAGGCCAAATTCGAGCATGTCTTTTCCGGTAAGTTTCAGCTGTTCTGCGGCCACTTCTTTTTTGTCCCAACTTCGCCACAAGATGCTGCTACAACTTTCGGGAGAAATAACCGTGTACCAAGTATTTTCCATCATTACTACTTTGTCGCCCACTCCTATACCCAATGCACCACCGCTCGCACCTTCGCCTATGATGACGCAGATGACAGGTACTTTCAGGCTAATCATTTCAAAGATATTGCGTGCAATGGCTTCACCCTGGCCTCTTTCTTCGGCTTCCAGGCCTGGGTAGGCACCGGGAGTGTCGATAAGGGTGATGATGGGTTTGTTGAATTTCTCTGCCAGTTTCATGAGGCGGAGTGCTTTTCTATATCCTTCCGGGTTGGCCATGCCGAAGTTGCGGAGTTGGCGTGTTTTGGTATTGATGCCTTTTTGTTGGCCAATGATCATTACGGTTTCATCCCCTAGTTGTGCAAAACCGCCTACCATGGCCTTATCGTCCTTAACGTTGCGATCGCCGTGCAGTTCAATAAAGTTGGTACACATTTTATCGATGTACTTTAAAGTGTAGGGCCTGTCTGGATGCCTGCTTAGCTGTACTTTCTGCCAAGGTGTGAGGTTTTCGGTGAGTTGTTTTTTGGTTTCTTCTATTTTGTCTTCTAGGAGTTTAATAGACACACTGTGGTCTATTTTGCTTTTTTCCTGTCCTACTTTAAATTGTTCAATTTGGTCGTATAAGTCTTTGATAGGCTTTTCAAAATCAAGGAATTGCCTGTTTTCTAACTTTGGCATACAGTATGTTTATATATGTGAATACTACAATCTAGTGAAAGATAATTTGTAAAAATAACGGATACAGTTTTTTTTAAAAAGTTTTGTTTTCAAATTTTTATTTCCCTTATCTTTGCCATCCCAAAAAAGAGCGGAGTGGTTAAACACTTTTGGAAATTTTGGGAGAAGGATTGGTAGTTCAGTTGGTTAGAATGCCGCCCTGTCACGGCGGAGGTCGCGGGTTCGAGTCCCGTCCAGTCCGCAAAAAAGGTTATCAGCAATGATGACCTTTTTTCGTTTTTAGAAAAAGCATTTCAATTATTGTGTGA
>JBIIPY010000040.1:0-22544 GCA_044342365.1 Ferruginibacter sp.
TTTCTGAACGCCGTAACCGCTTTAATTCCGACATTTCATTTGCCGTAAGAATGATTGAGTAAGCCATAAAAAGTTTATTGGTTACGCAAATGTATGAAATCGGAATTATTTAAGCAATTTAGTATAAAAAAAATTTTTTGATTAAACCTCGGAGTGATTTGAGCTACCATAATTGCCAAATTTTCTAGTTTGCTTTGCGAGCCACATACATTTCGTGTAAGTCCATTTTATCTTTGAGGGTACACATCGGATTGGGTTTAATCACTGTTTATTAAGACAAGATTGTACCAAGGCCTCCAGATACTATAATAACTTTCATGTTGTTTTATTGTTTTCTACCACAGAAAATCTCAGGAGATTCTTCGAACTTCACTGTTTACTAACCCTGCATGTGCAAACTTATTAGGGGTACTGTTGAACAAAAAAATAGCTTGTTGTTTTGATGCTTCAATTGTAACTGAAAGAGGTAAAATACCACTTGTGCTATAGATTTTTTTAAAACCCTAAGTTAAGAAGGTAAAGCTGCGCCTGATTGTTTTTGGCTTAAAATTCGAAATGTCCACCACAAGATGAGGGCAAGTTGAAAAAAGGCCATCAAAAAATAGGCGTACCCTGCCCCATGAAGCTGAAATCTATAGGATAATCCTACATAGGCCATCACGTTTACGAATAGTACTACAATGGCCACATACATGCCTACAATTTGTTTATTGAGGATGAGGAAAATATTGCCAATGCAGCTGGTCGTAAACAATATAGGGATGGCTGAACCAATAAACACATTTAGCCAATAGAGGTTTAATTGTTCAAAATGATACAATTGAACAAGAAAAGGAAGTGCAATAATGTACAAGAGAGTCATAAGAAGCCCTATGCCAAAAAACACCACCAATGATTTAGTGAAGAACAACCGAAATTTTACAACAGATGATTGCATAAGAAGGGTAAAATTGCTGATAACTACAATCCCAATGGCGTTACCAACCCCTGCAAATATATTGCTGAACATGAGTAACACGGAAAAAACGCCTAAGTCGCCTGCCCCAATAAAATGGAAAATAATAACTGCATTTAGTTTGGCACTCCCTTGAGATACGAGCGAATTTACAGTCATAGGCCAAGCCTCTCTGATTAACTGACGGGCTTGTGTGATATGAGTATGAAGCGGGGCACCAACCAGGTTGAGATCTTGTAAACGAAAGCGGCGAAACAAATATACATTGAGCAACAAAAATACGGCTGCAATAGCAACTTGGGTATAGTAAAAAATGTGTAGAGTGAAATTGCCAAAATACATTACAGACAGGCTAGCCCAAATGAGGGAGGCATATGACATTTTAAGGGTAGCATAAGTTCGGTATTTACCCACAGACTGGTAGGCCACAAAATAAGTATCGTTGAGCATTTCAAGGCCCTTGGTTAATAACATCAATATCAAAAACAGCCGAACCTGCGCAATGTCGTGTCCGAAAAATGGAAACAACAGCAAAGTAAATCCGATGGATATAACGATGATGGATGTACGAAAATAATTAACCAACGTAGTGTAATTTCCAGCTTCTTTAAACCCGTACAGAGCAAGATCGCGGCGCAAAAGAAAAGAAAAGGGCATACCCAATCCTACTATCACAATTTGAGCAATTGTCAATACCAATACATAGGCTCCTACAGCCTCAATACCATATTTATCATTGATCACAAAGCTGGCCAACACCTGGGCCCCCAACATGAGGTATTCTACGACCAATACAATGGCACTTTCCTTGATTATGGCGATGTACTTATTCAGCGGCTGATTTTTTTTGCTTAACATCTTCATAAGCTTCCTGTAATACTTTGATATGGGTATCAATAACATTGGTCTGTTCGTGCCATTTAAGCACAAATGCATACCCCTTTTCTCCTTCGGCCTGTAATTGAGCCGTAGTCATATCATACACTTCGTTTAACCGATTCAGTATTTCATCTTCTGTAAAAGCATCAAAAATGGGGGGTTGTTCTTGATTATAAAAATCCTGGTCTTTGAAGGCAGTAATGAGTGGCCTTTTGGATGCCAATGATTCGATGCAGCCAAAACCGAAGCCTACTCTAGGTTGTGCTTTATCTTCAGGAAATTGAACATGCCATCTGTCGTGCCAAAAATTATCTACCATCACCACGTTATCCAAGGACTGGTATTTTTTGAGTTGGTATTTGGGCATGTCATCAACCCATTGTACGTAAGGTTCTATCTGTTCAGAAGCTATGATTTTTCTGCTCTTTTCAATATCGATGCCTTTATTAGAAGAAATGAGCAATGTGTTGGGTTGCCTTTGTTTGATGAACCGAGCATAGGCTTTTAAAAATTTGTCATTGCCTTTGTACTCGTTCCAAACTGAGGCCCATGAATGTCGCGAAAGCATAAAAAATACGACTTTGTATTGTTCGTATTGTTGCTGTAAATCGGCATCGGGCGAAACGCCGTAGTTGATTACATCTTTTGGATAACACAATTTATGGGTTTTGTGTTGCAGCTGAAACGATTTAATAAAGGGGTTGTATTGGTAACCCATATAAATAATGATACGGTTGGCGTGCTTTTTTATAGCCCTTGCCTGTAGTGGGGAATACGTTAATATTTTAACCAGTTTGCGGAACTTTACTTTTAGGGAAGCTGAATTTAGCAAAGCAGATAAAAAATCTTTTTTGTAATGAATCATATTCAAATCTGATCCTAGGCTGTAGAACACAAATGGCACTTTAGCCTTTATGGCCAAAATTGGACCATAACAAGAAACCAAGGCAATATCACATGCTGAAAAGTCGGCAATCATTTGCTTGGTTTCGGCATTGGGCAATAAAAAAAACGGGAAGGTTTTATAATATTTTACCCAAGCTGGCAGGTTGTTTTCGTTGAGCGTTTTATCGTCCCACCAGGGATAGTCTTGCTGAAAACCTGAAGTATTGTCTAAAAAAAAGATAGCATCAATCCCCTTGTCTCGTAAAACCTTTGTTAAGTGATAAGCGCTATTTAATGTGTTTCCATATACGTGAACCTTCATCTGCGATCAAAATTAAGTATGATAAAAACGCTCAACGGCCTTGGATATGTAAGTTATTTGATCTATTGACAGTTCGTAATAAAATGGTAGTCTTACCAACCTCTCGGTAAACTTATCGGCATGGGGCAAATCCGTAATTTGGTCGTTAAAGAATTGGCTTTTATGCAACGAGAGGTAATGAAAAGTAGGTAATATATCCTGTGTTTTAAGGTAGCTGATGAGTTGCTCCCTGTCAGTGGCGCTGTTACAAACCAGGTAAAACATGTGCCCGTTATTGCTTGCGTAATCGGGGATGTGGGGCAAACTCAGTTTTTGTGCGGCTTCAAGGGGTTTCAAATGCTGGTAGTATGCGTTCCAGATTTCTTTACGTTTGGCTTGTATCTCATCCAGGTGTTCCAGCTGTGCATATAAGAAAGCGGCTATTATTTCGGAAGGCAGGAAGGAAGAACCAATATCGACCCAGCCGTATTTATCCACCTCTCCTCTAAAAAATTTACTTCTGTTGGTTCCTTTTTCTCTGATGATTTCTGCCCGATCTACATAACTGAGGTCATTAATCACCAGCATGCCACCTTCTCCACTGATGATATTTTTGGTTTCATGAAAACTGAAGGCCGCAAAGTGGCCAAAGGTACCCAGTGGCTTTCCTTTGTAGAAACTATCGATGGCTTGTGCCGCATCTTCTATCAAAAAAAGCTGGTGTCGGCTGGCCAAATCAGTTACGGCATCCATGTCGCATGAAATGCCGGCGTAATGCACCACAATAATGGCCTTTGTTTTGGGCGTAATGAGACGTTCTAGCTGGGCAACATCAACATTGGGATTGTTGGCTTCAGAATCAGCAAAAACAATTTTTGCCCCACGCAATACAAAAGCATTTACGGTACTCACAAACGTATAAGAAGGGGCAATTACCTCATCGCCGGGTTCAATATTGCACAAAATAGCTGCCATCTCCAATGCATCGGTGCAGCTGGTGGTGAGCAAACATTTGGGGAAACCGTACTTTTTTTCCAAAAGTGCATGGCAGTTTTTGGTGTACTTGCCGTCGCCAGATATTTTACCGCTGGTAACCGCCTCTTTTATGTATTCAATTTCGTTGCCTATGATAAAGGGCTTATTAAATGGTATCATCGTTTATCCAAGTGTTAAAATCTGATTGTATGCTTTTTTTGATAGTGGCGGGCACTCCTGCCACCAAACTAAATGCGGGTATTATTGAATTTTCTTTTACCACTGCTCCGGCAGCAATGATGCAAGAATCGCCTATTACACAGCCTTTCATGATGACGGCATTGGTGCCAATGTATACATTTTTGCCAATGGTTACTGGGGCGTGGTCAATTTTGTTGTACTGCCCAGCTGTTACACATCTTTTGGCCGTATCGTGTGTTACAATTTGAGCCCCTGACGATACATTTACATTGTCGCCCAGGGTTACAAAATCGTATTCGCCATCAATTACACAAAAGGGACCGATCCAAACATTGTTTCCGATGTTTACATGTCCTTTTTCGATACCCCTTACCCATGCCAATGGGTTGTGCTTGTTGTTGTACATCGACTGATTTAGTTAGAAAGCTGCGAAATTAAATTCTATTTTATTAATTTAAAAATCTATAAATGGTTGAGCCATAATTGGCATAAGCATTTGGCGCTTATCCATAGCTTAAAAACGACCTGTTTTAGCGATATGCCACTTGGCTGTTTTGTTTAAAGTTATCGTAAACCTCCTGAATACCAAATTCTAGGGCAATGCGGTGTTTCCACCCCATCTCATTTATTTTACCCACATCCATCAATTTCCTCATCGTACCATCTGGCTTGCTATTATCAAAAACCAATTCCCCCTTATAACCAACAATATCTTGTATCAACAATGCAAGGTCTTTGATACTAATATCTATTCCACAACCCACATTTACACAGCCTTCTTCATTGTAATGCTCCATCAAAAACAAGCAGGCATCCGCCATATCGTCTACGTGCAAAAACTCCCTCAGTGGTGCTCCCGAACCCCACACTGAAACGGTGGGAGCATTCGACATTTTGGCTTCATGAAACTTCCGCAACAAAGCTGGCAGTACATGGGAGTTAGCTAGGTCATAATTATCATTGGGCCCATACAAATTGGTAGGCATGGCACTAATAAAATTACAACCATACTGCGCCCTATAGGCATCACAGAGTTTTATACCAGCTATTTTAGCAATGGCGTAAGGCTCATTGGTGGGCTCAAGTATTCCTGTTAATAGGTATTCTTCTTTTAAAGGCTGAGGGGCATTTTTAGGATAAATGCAGCTGCTGCCCAAGAACAATAATTTTTTTACGTTGTAATCTTTGGCCGCTTTAATAATATTAGCCTCAATGAGAAGGTTATCGTAAATAAAGTCGGCGCGGTAGGTGTTATTGGCTTGTATGCCCCCTACTTTGGCGGCAGCTAAAAACACCAGATCGGGCTGTTCTGTGGCAAAAAATGCATCCACAGCAGCCTGGTTCCGCAGGTCGAGCTCCGCCGAAGTTCTGAGTACAAAGTTGTGGAATCCCTTGGCCAGTAGTGCTCGGTGAATAGCTGAACCTACCATGCCACGGTGTCCGGCGATGTAGATCTTATGGGAAGGGTTCATGGTTAAGCGATTGTTTTAAGGTACCCTTGTTCTTTTAAAAGTAACTGCATCTTCATCAGGTGAATATCAGCAGCTACCATTTCATGCACCAGCATCGGCAAACTGTAGGCAGGCTTCCATCCCAATTTGGTATGTGCTTTTGTGGGATCTCCTATCAATAAATCTACTTCTGTAGGTCGATAATAATGCTCGTCTACTGCCACCACTTCGGTACCAATGGGCAACTGGTACAAAGGGTTGGTACACGCTTCCACACAACCTATTTCCTCTTTGCCGGTTCCGGTAAATTGGAGGCTGATGCCGACTTCCTCGAATGCCATCTTCACAAAATCGCGAACGGGTGTAGTAATGCCAGTGGCAATCACAAAATCTTCGGGTTCATCTTGCTGCAAAATGCGCCACATGGCTTCTACATAATCTTTGGCATGCCCCCAATCTCTGCGGGCATTGAGGTTACCCAACCAAAGTTTGTCTTTTAGGCCCAGTACAATCTCTGCCACACCACGAGTAATTTTACGGGTTACAAATGTTTCTCCGCGCAGGGGGCTTTCATGGTTAAACAATATACCGTTGCATGCAAACATCTTGTAAGCTTCTCGGTAGTTCACGGTAATCCAATAGGCATACATTTTGGCCACGGCATAAGGCGAGCGAGGATAAAAAGGTGTTTTTTCCGATTGTGGCACTTCTTGCACCAGCCCATACAACTCTGATGTAGATGCCTGATAAATGCGGGTTTTGTTTTCGAGTTTGAGTATTCGAATGGCTTCTAACAATCTGAGTGTACCAATGCCATCCGTATTGGCCACATATTCTGGCGTTTCAAAACTCACGTGCACGTGGCTCATGGCACCTAAGTTGTAAATTTCATCGGGCTGTACTTCCTGAATAATGCGAATGAGGTTGGTAGAATCTGTGAGGTCGCCATAGTGCAGTTTGAATCGTACGTTTTTTTCGTGAGGATCCTGATAAATATGATCTATCCGCTGGGTGTTAATTTGAGAACTTCTTCTTTTAATTCCGTGTACTTCATAGCCTTTGCTGAGTAAAAGGTCGGCCAAATAGGCGCCATCCTGACCAGTAATACCAGTAATTAATGCAATTTTCATTTCTGTTATTTCTTGTTTGATATTAGATGGTTATAAATGCTATTGTATTGTATTTCGTTCAAATAATGCTAATGCTAGACTAACTGGTTTTATTGCCTTCCTCATTTACCCAACCTACCTGCTTGGCCGGATTCCCCACCACCAAAGCATGATCTGGCACATCTCTTGTTACCACCGCACCAGCGCCTATCATGGCAAATTGGCCAATTACCACCCCACAAACAATGGTAGCGTTGGCCCCAATCGTAGCGCCCTTTTTTACCAATGTAGGCCGAAACTCAGCTTTGCGTTCTATGAAACTTCTTGGGTTCAACACATTGGTAAATACCACCGAAGGTCCTACAAAAACATCATCTTCTAAAACTACCCCATTGTAAACAGACACGTTGTTCTGAATTTTTACCCCATTGCCAATAAACACATTGTTGTCTACAAACACATTCTGCCCCAATTGGCATCGCTCCCCAATCACCGCCCCAGGCATCACATGGCAAAAATGCCATATGCGGGTGTGATCGCCAATGATGGCCCCTTCGTCTATCACCGCAGTAGAATGTTTGCTAAATGCTGACATGTAATTAAATAAGAATGCCAAAAATAGCATTTTTGTGGCATCCTTCCCCATTGCATTCAGATTGACACTTCGTTTACTGCTGACATCGTTTCTTAGATACCATTTTAAGCCTTTCAACATGTATCTTTGCGGCCTATGCATTACGCTTCGGTAGAAAATCTCACCAAATCATTCGGAATCAGAACCCTTTTCAGGAACATTACCATTAACATTGAGGAAGGAGATAAAATTGCCCTCGTTGCCCGCAACGGGAGCGGAAAAAGTACCCTCATGAAAATCATTGCCGGAATGGACACCGCAGATTCGGGTACCGTTTGGGTACACAAAGACATTCGCACCGTGATGTTGCAGCAAGACAATGATTTTGACGGGCAAAAAACCATTTGGGACAACGTTCTTCGGTTAGATAATCCCGTGGTAAAAGTGGTAAAGGAATATGAACAATTTTTAGAAGAAGGCTCCGAGGACCACGACCATTTGGGCGAATTAATGTCACGCATAGACGATCTCAACGCATGGAGTTTTGAAAGCGATCTCAAACAAATTTTGGGTAAACTCAATATTCACCATCTCAACGAAAAAGTTGGCAATCTTAGTGGCGGACAGAAAAAAAGAGTGGCCCTAGCGCAGGCTTTGATAGAAGCCCAGCTATTCGAAGGCCGCTGCCTGCTCATCATGGATGAACCCACCAACCACTTGGATGTATCTATGATTGAGTGGCTGGAAGAATACCTCAGTGCCGCAAAAATTACCCTGCTATTGGTAACCCATGATCGCTACTTCTTAGATGAGGTTTGCAACGAAATAGTAGAAATTGATGAGGAAAAAGTATACGTGTACAAAGGTGATTACGATTATTTTCTGGAACAAAAAGCCATGAGACAAGAAGTTCAGGCCAGCGAACTTCAGAAAGACAAAAATATTTTTCGAAAAGAATTAGAGTGGATGCGCAAACAACCCAAAGCGCGTACTACCAAAAGCAAAAGCAGACAAGATGCTTTTGCAGAAGTAGAAGACAGGGTGAAACAACAAAAAGATGTGGCTGAAGTGAGCTTGCAAATGAAAATGACCCGCCTCGGTGGTAAAATTCTGGAGCTTAAAAAAGTAAACAAAGCCTATGATGACCTTGTGATCATGAAAGGGTTCGACTACACTTTCAAAAGAGGAGAACGCATCGGCGTAGTAGGAAAAAATGGTGTGGGCAAATCCACATTTCTCAAAATAGCCCTCCAACAAGAGCAACCCGATAGCGGAAAAATTAATCATGGTGATACAGTGGTATTCGGCAATTTTAGCCAAGACGGATTAATTTACAAAGAAGACAAAAGAGCCATTGAATATGTAAAAGACATGGCGGAATATTTTCCACTGGCAGATGGCACCAAATTATCGGCCAGCATGTTCATGGAAAAATTCGGCTTCACGGCTGAACAGCAATACACCCCACTAAGCAAACTGAGTGGTGGTGAAAAACGCCGTTTGCATTTGATGAGCGTTTTGTTTTTGAACCCCAATTTCTTGGTGTTGGATGAACCTACGAACGATCTGGATCTACAAACCCTTCGTACACTCGAAGAATTTTTATTAGACTACCCGGGCTGTATCCTCATCGTTAGCCATGACCGTTACTTTATGGACAGAATGGTAGATCACCTTTTTGCATTTGAAGGCAATGGAGTTATCAGAGATTTTCCAGGCAACTATACGCAATACAGGGAAGCAGTATCTAAAGGCTTGCTGACGAAAGAAGACCAGCAAATCATGAAGTCATTACCAGATGAACCTGTAAAAGCCAGCAACAGCAGCCCCTTAGCGGCAACTCCAGCTACAGCAGTTGCCCTGAAAAAACTTTCTTTCAAAGAAAAATTTGAATTAGAAACACTGGAGAAAGAAATGCCCCAGCTACAGGAAGAAAAAAAATTACTCGAAGAAAAAATGAACAACAACCTGCCATACGATGAGTTGCAAAAAACGGCAGACAGGGTTAGTCAAATCATTACAGCACTCGATGAAAAAGAAATGCGTTGGCTGGAGTTGAGTGAGCGAGTGTAAGGATCGTTTTCAATTAGCAAAATAAAACAGGTGGTATTGTCAATCTTTTTTATCTTGACAGTTATGTTGAAATCGATTGATCAATTCGGTTGTTTATTGTTTCATTATAACCCGCCAGCATGAACCAACGTTTTTATTCGCTCGATGTTTTTCGGGGTGCCACCGTGGCCCTGATGATATTGGTTAACAATCCCGGAAGCTGGAGCCATATATACGATCCGCTTAAACATGCACAATGGCATGGGTGCACTCCTACCGATTTGGTATTCCCTTTTTTTTTATTTGCTGTGGGCAATGCCATGGCCTTTGTATTACCAAAACTGGAAGTAGCCGGCCCATCCGTGTTCTGGAAAAAAGTATTGAAAAGAACCTTTCTCATATTCCTAATCGGCATTTTATTGAATCTCTTCCCATTTGTACAATACAATGCAAAAGGCGATTTGGTAATGAAAAAAATAGAAAGCCTTCGCATCATGGGCGTATTGCAACGCATAGCCATCTGTTACTTCGTGGCTTCGGTGATGTTATACTACCTAAAAGTGAAAGGCAGTTTTGTTGCCAGCGCTTTTCTTCTCTTAGCGTATTGGTTTGTATGCATTGCCACCAATTCGTCAGATCCATATAGCCTGCATGGTTGGTTTGGTACCAACATCGATATCCGCTTATTGGGCAAACAACACCTTTATAAGGGAGAGGGTATTCCTTTTGATCCCGAGGGGTTAATGAGCAGCTTCGCCGCCATAGTACAAGTAGTTTTCGGTTACATGGCCGGCCATTACATACTCACAAAAGGTAAAACACCCGAAATGCTCAACGGACTTTTTGTAGCCGGAACC
The DNA here is from genome assembly GCA_044342365.1 of Ferruginibacter sp. Taxonomy (GTDB): domain Bacteria; phylum Bacteroidota; class Bacteroidia; order Chitinophagales; family Chitinophagaceae; genus Ferruginibacter. The sequence goes on from JBIIPY010000040.1 coordinate 10,240, forward strand.
TTACTCGTTTTCACAGGCTTTGTTTGGGATATGCAGTTTCCCATCAATAAAAAAATCTGGACGAGCAGCTACACTGTTTATACGACGGGACTAGCATTGATGGTATTGAGCATGATGATTTATTCAATAGAATTCAAAAACCAACGTGGTGCGTGGAGCCGTTTTTTTGATGTGTTTGGTAAAAATGCCTTGTTCATATTTGTCCTAAGTGGTGCATTGCCTCGCCTATTGGCATTGATTCGTATACCCAATGGCGTTAGTGACACTGGAAAAAATAAGTTTTTAACTCCTTTTAATTGGGTGTATGAAAAAATTTGTAAGCCCCTATTCGAAGAACCCAGAAATGGTTCTTTGTTGTATGCCTTGCTTTTCATTTGCCTGATGTGGTTAATTGCCTGGTGGATGGACAAAAAGAAGATCTACATCAAGGTATAACAGCTTAAATGGTTACACTACATTTAATGCATATACGCCGTCAGAAGTTTGCACTACATAAACTTCTGGTTGTTGCCCAAACTCAGTTTCATAGTCGGCCAACACCGCTAGGGTAAACTCAGCCACCGCTTCTTTTTGAATGATATTGATGGTACAACCCCCAAAGCCACCACCCATCATCCTTGCACCTGCAATGCCGTTGTTTTCTTGTGCATAGCTCACCAACCAGTCTAAAGCTTCGCAGCTCACTTCATACAATTGGCTGAGTCCTTCGTGTGTTGCATACATCAACTTGCCCAAAGCTGTAATATCGTTTTGTTGCAAACAAGCACTGGCAGCTTGCGTGCGATTAATTTCTTCCACTACAAACAAACAGCGCTGGTACACTTCTTCCCCCATGGCCGCTTTAAAGGGCAACAATTCATCTGGATGATTCACGTCTCTGAATGATTGAATGCTGGTATTTGCCTGCAATATTTTTAACCCATCTTCACAATTTTTTCTGCGTTTGTTGTACTCACCTCCCGCCAACGAATGATGTACTTTGGTATTTACCAATACAATTTCCCAGCCATCTAATTGGATAGGGAAATAATCATATTCCAATGACCTACAATCTAACAAAATCACTTCTTCCTTTTTACCCATCATATTGGCAAACTGATCCATGATGCCACATTTTACACCGGGGTAATCGTGTTCTGCACGCTGACAAAGCAAGGCCAGTTCTTTTCTGTTCAACCCAATTTGCAACAACACGTTGATGCTATAAGCCAAACCTCCTTCAACCGCCGCTGAGGAGCTTAGGCCGCTACCCACAGGGATGTCGCCACCCAATACACAATTGAAACCCCGTAGTGTTACACCCAATAATGTAAATTGATGGAGAACAGACAGTACATAATTTTTCCATCCATCTTCTTTGTGAATGGCATCTACCGTTGTATGATAATATTCATCAACATCGGCAGCATAAAAATGTATGTCATCGGAGTCGTTTAACGCAATGGCATAATAAATGCCTTTGTTGATGGCAGCGGGCATTACAAAACCATCATTGTAATCGATGTGCTCGCCAATGATGTTGATTCTACCTGGAGAAAAAAACAAGCTCGGGTTTTCTGAAAAACGATCTTTGTATATTTTTTGTATAGAAGAGGCCAGTAGATTCATGAAACAATTATAAAAGATGAATGCTGTATTCGGTACTGAAGGAAGTGCTTTCGCCTGCTGGCAACCTAATTAATCCCATACCATTGTTAAATGCATCTGGCGCAGCACTTAAATTTTCGATGGCAATGCTGTTGCGGTGCGGCGGTGTGTACAATTGCAAGTAAGGATAAGATGTATCTGGCCTTATTTCTAATTGAATTTTTTTTGCCGGATCCCTGAACACCAACATGGGTTGGCATTCTGCAAAGTTCACTACAAAACAATTATCGAAAACCTGATCGCCGATGGTTCTAAGCGATCCAAATGTTTCATAAGGATGTTGTTTGCCAGTAGGCAGTAAGTCTGCATCAAATTCTAATTGTGCAGTACTTTGAAACTCGAGCATACAATCATTGATGGAACTACCAAAACTAAAATAGGGATGCCAGCCATCTGTTACCGGAATATGCCCCGAATCTTTATTGATAATGCAGGTGTTAACTTGTAATTGATTCCCTGTTGATAATTGATAAGTAATTTCGCAATCGTAATTAAACGGATAACCACTGTCTAATTTTCTGTACTGGTACCTCATTTTCACAAAAGCCTTTTCTGCATCTGCCCCCTGTTCTATCACTTCAAATGGTTGTTTGTAAATTAAGCCGTGTATTGCATGATCTCCCAGATAAAAACCTTCGCTCTTATAATCTTGTTCGGCGAAACGATACTGCCCATTTTTCATTCTGCAGACGTAGGGCGATAATTTAGCGCTCTTGAAACCAGCCGATTCAAATCCCTTCTCTGCGGCTGATGCACTGTGGTAATGGTCTACAACATTCATCGGTGCACCATTGTGTTGTACCGTAAAGCCATGCAGAATGGCTCCAATAGAAGGCACAACGTCTACTACCGTTTGATGGCTATCGTCACAAAGTTGAACAACATCCAACCCGTCTTTTTGTATAGAATGAATAGAGAACATATTGCAATTTACAGCAGAATATTCCAAAAGTTGGCCCCAAAAAATGATTAAAATTCAAGGAGCTATTATACTCACTCCCTCATGGTTCAGCCTGTCGTGCATGTGTTGTATTATTTTAACAGCACTTCATCAATAAACAAATGACTCGGTTGCCCGGCGCTTTCATGCCATGCTGGTAATGGGCCGCCGTTTTTTGCCACTATACGAATGTATTTCCCGCTTGCTTTTACGGTTGCCCCTAACTGCTGTACTTGCGTGGCAGGATCTTGTGCAGGAATGGTATTTTTTACTGCAGTTAATGGCTGATAATTAATGCCATCATTGCTGATAAAAAATTGTACTTCTTTCGGATACACGATCCACGGACTCACATCCTGCAATACATGTATACCTACATAAGAAAAATCCCGCACTTCTTTGAATTGGACGATGGCCTCAAAATCTTTGGCAAAATAACTTTGCCATTCACCAGTTTTCCAATTGGTAGTCCCTACAATGCCATCAATCAAGGCGTCTTTGCCGCCAGCCGTGTACATCGGATGCACTTCTGATTGAATACTGATGCTGCGATCGGTTAGCACTTTGTAAAATTGTTGCGAAACCTCTTTGCTTTTTACAGCATTTTTTGTTGCATAAAAACGAACGGTGGCCGCCTCCTTTAATTCAAAGGGCTTTGTGTAGCGTATGAATGTTGTAGCAGGTTTTTTATCGTACTGAATGCTGTAAAAAATGGCAGCCTTGGCATCAATGTGTTTCAGCTGTACGGGCAAACTATTTTTTATTTTATTGCTGCTCATGTCAAAATAAGGCACGGCAATAAAGTCACGGTCATCAATAGTAGCTTTTGGCATATCCTTGTCTAAAACACCCCTGTTATAATTGGGTGTGGCACTCATGTTGAACAGCAATATGCCGCCCTTTTCTATATCGGAATGTTTTAAAAAAGTTGCTGGATAATTGGTGCCATTCAACATCATCGACTGCACATAAATATGATTGGGTTGTTTATTATTGGCTTTGATGGTAAAATGATTTCCATTTTCCTGATGTATGATAACCTCATCAAAAATGGGTGTACCAATGGCATAATCGCCACTTCCGGGTGTTACCGGATAAAAGCCCATTGCACTCAGCACATACCATGCACTCATTTGTCCGCAATCCTCATTGCCAATTAAACCATCGGGATCATTTTTGTAAAAGTTGCTGCAAATCTGCTGCACCAGTTCCTGCGTGCGCCAAGGCTGACCTGCATAGTTGAACAGATAAGCCATGTGGTGACTGGGTTCATTGCCTTGTGCGTACTGACCAATCAACCCCGTTACATCTGCTTGGTCGCGGCCACTCAACGCTTCATTGGTGGTAAACAATTCATTTACTTTTTTAGCAAAATTTGCCTTGCCACCATACAATTTCATCATCCCACTCACGTCTTGTGGCGCTGCAAAACTGTAATGCCAAGAATTGCCTTCTGTAAAAAAATTATTTACTTCGGTTGCCTTAAACGGACTAAACCAAAAGCCCTGCACTTTACCACGAATATGACCGGTAGTTGGGTCAAACAAATTTTTGTACTGTTGTGCCCTTAGCATGTATTTTTCATACACGGCTTCGTTGCCAATCATGTTGGCGAATTGTGCAATGCACCAATCGTCGTACGCATACTCCATCGTTTTAGAAGCGCTTTCATGATCATTGTCGTTGCTTATAAAACCTTTGTTGATGTAATGTTCCAACCCGTATCGTTTGCTTTCAGCATAAGCAGTCATGGCCGCTAAAGCATAAGCAGCATCAAAATTGCGAATCCCTTTTTGATAGGCATCTACGATCACCGGCACTGAGTGATAGCCAATCATACAAAAGGTTTCGTTGCCGCTCAATTCCCAAACTGGCAACATGCCGCCATACTTGTATTGGGTTAAAAAAGTTTGAATCCAATCGTTGGTTCGCTGCCGGTTGGTGATGGTCATAAGCGGATGCAAAGCTCGGTAAGTATCCCACAAACTGAACACCGAATAATTGGTAAAACCAGCAGCACGATGCACTTCACCATCGGTACCTCTGTAATCGCCATTTACATCTGTGTACACATTGGGTGCTAAAGATGCATGGTACAAAGCCGTGTAAAATATGGTTTGTTCATTGCTGCTGCCACCCTTCACTTCAATTTTTCCCAGCTCTTTGTTCCAGGCGTTGGTAGCTTCCTGCCGGGTTTGGTTAAAATTCCAATGCGGAATTTCTGTTTCCAAATTTTGTTGGGCGTTTGCAGCACTCACTCCGCTGATACCAATTTTTAATTGCAGCGGTTCATTCCCGTTGAGGTTAAAACTAAAATACGATTTGATGTTATTGCCTTCTATGGCATTGAGTTTGTTTTGCAACAACAACGTATCGTTGATGGCGATGCCGTAGTTGGTGAAAGGCTGTTGAAATTGAATGTAGAAATATATCACTTGGTTACTGGCCCATGATTTGCTCCTGCGCATGCCTCTAATTTCTCGATCGCTTACAATTTCCAAAGACGAAGCCAACACTTGATCGCGGTGCGAAAGGTCGAGCAACACTTTACCTACTTTGCTGCCATCCGCAAATTTATATTGGTGTATGCCACTTCTAACAGCAGTGGTCAGTGATGCTTTTATTTGGTGTTTGTTCAGCATTACTTCATAAAAACCCGGACTGGCTTTTTCGTTATCGTGAGAAAACGGTGACGCATAGTCGCTGTTTTTCCATTGCACATCGCCGGTGAAAGGCATGAGCAATACATCGCAGTAATCGGCAATACCGGTGCCGCTTAAATGGGTATGACTGAAACCATATATTTTACTATCAGCATAATGGTAACCGCTGCAGCCGTCCCAACCTTCGAGGCGTGTATCTGGACTCAACTGCATCATGCCAAAAGGCATACTGGCACCGGGATAGGTATGTCCGTGCCCACCTGTACCGATAAACGGATTTACAAGGGCGCTATAATTGGTATTGGTTTGTGCATTTGTTTGTAGCGATAGTAACAGGGCTAAAAAAAATGGTACTGGGTTTTTGAAAGCAAGCTTCATGCAAAAATGTTTATGGTGTAACAAACATAATAATATAAACATGACTGCTGAAATAAACTGATTGCATATTTTATTCATTTGGTATAATATTGGCAAACTTGTGTGATGCTGACCCAGAGTCGAAACACGGATAAATATCACCGGTCGTTTGAAGAAATGTTGGTAAGATGAAGCTATTTTATAACGTCGGCTCTGAAATACAAATGAAGGAACCGGTTTTATTTTATGTAATCTTTGTAACATGAATGAAATAAAAGACAACTATATGAAATTCATCCAAACCATGTTTGGATGGCTATGCTGTGCTGTGCTTTTCGCAGCATGTGAGTCCAAACATGATTTTGTAAAAGTAAAAGGCAGTCAGTTCTTCATTGGCGATAGCAGTTACCGTTACATTGGCACGAACTACTGGTATGCAGGCTTACTCGGCAATACTACTGAAGGAAAAAAAAGGTTACAACAAGAACTCGATTTTTTACAACAACAAGGTGTCATCAATGTAAGGGTAATGGCGGCTGTTGAAGGCGAAGGACTCATCAACGGCGTACCAAGAGTACAACCTCCGTTGCAAACCACTTCCAATGTATTTGACAGTTCCGTTTTATATGGGCTCGATTACCTGCTTACCGAATTGGGCAAACGCAACATGAAAGCAGTCTTGTTCATCAGCAACAACTGGGAATGGTCGGGTGGTTTTTTACAATACCTCAACTGGAACAATTTACTGCCAGATTCTATCATGCGAAGAAAATTAACCTGGGATGAAAACCGCGACTATGTAAGTAAATTTTATAGTTGCCGGCCATGTACAGATGGGTACGAGGCACAGTTAAAATTATTGGTAGGCAGAACCAATAGCATCAGCGGAAAAAAATATACAAATGATGAGGCCATCATGGCATGGGAGTTGGCCAATGAACCGAGACCAATGAGGCCCAATGCCATTGAAGCGTATAAAACATGGGTCAGCAACATGGCAACGCTCATAAAAAAAATAGACAAAAATCATTTGGTTACCATTGGCACTGAGGGATATATTGGTACAGAAACCATGGAAGTGTACCAAGCCGTTCATGAGAACAATAACATTGATTATCTCACCATACATATTTGGCCAAAAAACTGGGGCTGGTTTAAAGCAGATTCGATTCAACAATATTTTGATACCGTTTTAAACAACAGCAACCAGTACATTCAAAAACATATAGCCATAGCAAATGCCATCAAGAAACCATTGGTGATCGAAGAATTTGGTTTGCCTCGAGATGCACATGATTTTAAAGCAGGCAGTTCTGTTGCCTGGAGAGATAAATATTACGCCAATATTTTTGGTATTTGGAAACAACAGAACAATAGCACAGGGGTAATTGCAGGCTGCAATTTTTGGGCATTTGGTGGCAAAGCACGTCCAATTCCCAATCAGATTTATTGGAAAAAAGGAGATGATTTTATGGGCGATCCTCCCATGGAAGAACAAGGATTAAACACCGTGTTTGATTCGGATAGCAGCACCTGGCAGCTCATCAGAAGTTTTACAAAACCAACCAATCTATCGCCATCAAAGGAATAATGATAAGCGTTTTGATGGGTATTTGAAGATTTTACGCTTACTTATCACTCCTCTTCTTCCAAATCATGCAAAGCCACTTGTAGCTGGTTGTCTTTTACAAAATTGCACCAATGGCAATCTTCTTTGCCACAGCCAGTATAAAAATCTTTTTGCTGAATTTTAGTCCACACTTCTGTGATCTGTTGCTTCACCGTTTCCGTGTCTTGCGGATTGATCACAATTTTTTCTTTTCGGTATTGTTTCTTTTTATCGGGTTCAATAAAATCGAATTCTGTGCTAATTACCTTCCAATCTTTTTGTTGGTAGTTATCTATCAATATTTTATAAAAAACCGCCTGCCGCCAATAATCGCCACCTTCGGGCAATTTATCGTGTGGCCCTTTCATTTTAGGCAGTGCTTTGTCTATATCTCCCGTTTTATAATCTACGACATTTACATCTTTACCATTAAACTCCAGTTTATCGAGTTTACCTTTTAATGGAACGCCATTCACAATTACCCCGCGTATATTGCGCTCTACGGCTACTACTGTATTCCATTGATTGATATATGTGTCGTAATAATTACTAAGTACTTCTTCACCATATTCCAATCTTCTGGCAAAAGCTTCTTTGGTAAAGTTTTCTCTGTGTTTGTTCAAATACCATTTGAAATGTTCTATTACAGCAGCTTTGCTTGGAAAGCTGTCATCACCACTTTCCTGCATGGTTCTAAATAATTTTTCCAGTGCATGGTGAATGGCACTTCCAAATTCTGTGGCCTCGTTTTTACCAGATGGAATACGAATAAGGTTTTGGTAATAAAATCCTAGTGCACATTTCAAATAACTGTTGAGCGCCGTTACATTCATCACAAACTTTTCTAACAGCGGCGAAATAAAATCATCTTCGGCTTGTGCGATCTCGGGCGCCTGAGGGTTAAATTGCAACAGCTGGTACTCAAGTAACGCCACTTCATCAAGATTTATTTTTTGTACGTCTAAGGGATGTTCTTCTGTTATTTCTGCAATAAACATCGAAGGCTCCATTTCCTTTCCGTCATTTTTATAGCGTGCATATGAAATCACCAGGTGTTGTTCGGCTCTTGTGAGCGCTACATAAAACAATCTGCGCAATTCCTCTTCTTCTGATGATACTGGAAGCGACGAAAACATGGTATCCGGCAGTTTGTAACCACCACCCGGCTTGCGCTTTTTTTCCCAACCACTGGCATTTACCCCGGCAAAAAATACATATTCAAATTCCAATCCCTTGCTGCCGTGTGCAGTAAGCAGGTTCACCCCTTTATCACTCCCTGCCACCAATTGCATGGGCAACGGAAGGCCTTCTTTCTCCATCAAATCGATGATGTCTATCAAACCCGATAATTGTAAAAATGGGTTGCGACTGGTTTCATCTTTAATGAAATCGAAAAAAGCTGTGAGCATCTGCATCAACGAAATTTTTTCTGGATGTTGCATAATGTAGGTGAGCACCGCACCTTTCTGAATTACATTTTCAAACAATTGTTGCAGGGTAACATTGGGTACATCGCCAATGAGTGCTTCCAAAATGCCATTCATCTTTTTTAAACCAGGATGTAAACCCGTATCAAACAAAGTCTTGGCTGGTTCATTGGCCCGGTCATCGAGCATTCTTCTGATAGAGGTTTGTTTGCCGCTGTACCTTTCAGCGTTTACCGCCACCGTTAGTTTGGCAATTTCGATGGGCGGGATTGTATAAAAATCATAGTGCAATATTTCGAACAATGCTTCATCGCCTCCATACGGCGTGTCGTGTTCGGCGTATAGATAGCGCAGCAAATTCAACAATTTTTTAATGAACGGTTGTTCTAGTAAATTGATGCTGCGTTTGCTGTAAACGGGTATTCCCTTCAGGCGGAAATAATGCGCAAGCTCAGATCCATATTTATTTTCTTTGTAGATAACGGCTATTTTACCTGGCGGTACGCCATCCTGCAAACGTTCGTAAATATTATTTGTGATGCCTGCCATTTCTTCGCGAATGCTGTTGTATTCTATCAGCAGCGGCAAGTGTTTCAGCTGGTTGATTTTGGTATTGGAAGCCACCAGCTCCTTGCTTAACCCTTCTATTTGTTTTACCAATCGCTCTTCATTTTTATTAATGAGCGTTTTAGAAATATCCAAAATGGGTTGAGTGCTTCTGTAATTGCTGGTGAGCACTACTGTTTTTAAAGTGTCGGCATAGGTACTGGCAAAGGCCAACATATTTTCTACGTTGGCACCCTGAAAACGATAAATACTTTGGTCGTCATCGCCCACCACAAATACATTGGGCACATCCCAATAATTTATCAGCAGTTGCACCAATCGGTTTTGGGTACCACTGGTATCCTGAAACTCATCAACCAATATGTATTGAAATTTTTCCTGGTAGTCTGATAGCACGGCATTGTTTTCTTCAAACACTCGAATCACCCAGTTGATCATATCGTCGAAATCGTAACGATTGCGCTCCCGCATCAGCTGTTGGTAGTGTTCAAATTCGGATACCGCTGCTTTAAGTTTTTCTACCCGTTCGGTTTCCTCTTTTATTTTGTCTTCCTTTAAATCGCCTGCGTTAAACTGTTTGTATTTTCTTTTGTAAACAAACTCGTCTCGGGTGGGAAGGGTAGTAATGTATTCATCAATTTTTTGTAAAATATACGCGGGCGTCCACCCTTCTTTTTTCATAGAAGAAAACAAATTACGAAGGTTGCTGATTTCAAAATACACATCGCCGCGGTACCTTTTGAGTGGGTGGTTTTTCGGGAATTGGTCAACCAGTTGTTTGAACAGCTGGATGCTTTCTAATTCGGAAATGGCATCCAAAGAACTTTTTTCGAACAGCGATAAATTATCTTGAATCACATCATTGCAAAATGCATGGAAGGTGTAAATATTCACTTTGTACGCATCGGCACCTATAAACTGTTGCAATCTTCTGCGCATGGCGATGGCGCCTGCGTCGGTATAGGTGAGGCACAATATGTTTTCGGGAAGCGCATCGGTATCCAACAAAATTTTGCCAATCCTAGCTGCTAGTATTTGCGTTTTACCAGTGCCTGGACCAGCAATTACCATCACTGGACCTTCGATGGTATCTACTGCAATCTTCTGCTGAGGGTTCAGTTGGCTATAAGTAGCACTAAATTTTTGAAACAGGTTTTCTTTGTAATGCTGCATGTACGATGGTTGTGTTGGGATGGAAATGATGACAAGAAAAAAGCGGTTGTTGATGCTTTTACAAACTTACCATTTAGTTTGCATTTTGCTTTGATGAACGAGTAGTTTAAGTTCAATGAACGGTTCGGATATTAAAATGTGGGCAACGCATATCAGTAAAACCGATTCATTACTAAACAGCATTTTGTATGTATTCTTTAACAAAACAGACCGAATGCTGTTATAAAGACTAAAATAAGAACATGAGTAAGGTATACAGTTTAAAAACGGTGCAGGTGTTGCCCATTTCGTTGGAAAAAGCGTGGGATTTTTTCAGCAGCCCTGCCAATCTCGCAGAAATTACGCCGAAAAACTTAGGGTTCAACATCATATCTAAGCACCATGGAGAAAAAATGTATGCCGGTCAAATCATCGAGTACAAAGTGAGTCCAGTGTTAGGCATTCCGCTGTATTGGATGACGGAGATCACCCATGTAGAGCAGCACAAATTTTTTGTTGATGAACAACGTTTTGGCCCTTACAGTATGTGGCACCACCAACATCATTTTAAAGAGGTACCGGGTGGAGTGGAGATGACGGATATTGTGCATTACAAATTGCCTTTCTGGTTTTTGGGCGATATCGCCAACAGCGTTTTTGTAAAAAAACAACTGAACGACATTTTCGATTATCGTTTTAAAGCAGTGGAGAAAATTTTCTAAATAACATTAACTTCTATAAAACAAAAGCGGCCGTCTGTAGAGATGGCCGCTATTTTGATGCTGTATCAATGTATTGTATTTATCCCGGCATGCGGGTAATGTATTTTTCAATTTGTTTGATCTGGTCTACGATCTGAGGGGTGGTAGCCTTAAAACTTTTTGCTTTGTTGAAATATTGTTTGGCTGCACGAAACTCTCTTTTGTTCATCATAATAGAACAGAGTTGCAGGTAAGCAGCGGCATTGTTTTCGTTATCGGGCAATCCTGCACGAATGGCTTGGCGAATGTAAGACTCGCCTTCTTTCATGTTGCCTTTTTGCATGGCCAACATACCGAGTTGTAATTTATTGGGCCCTTCTGCTTGTTTGGTAAGCGCACCGCCACCCAGTGACAAGCTTTTTTTCATGTGCATTTCTGCTTCATCAAACTTAGAATCTACCATGGCCAAGTTACCTTTAAGGGTATAGTAAACAGAGCGCATGGGTTTGATAAGCAAGCCAGGAAAAGTGATGCCGTCAACAATTTTTTTGGCGCCTTCCATATCGCCTTCTTCCATATACGACTGAATAAGGCGCATGGGGCCAAACAGAAAATGACCCACAACCAACACAGCACCCAATAGGTATAATATAAAAGAAGGCCAGAAACTGGTTTGGTAGTTTACAAAAACGGCGATGGCCAATAAGGCGATGCCCATCCATAATCTATACTTAATAATGGTATTCATCCACTTCATAACAGCAAAAATTAGGGCGTAAAGATAACACAAGCAGCATCGCTGGCAAAGTAGAATGTTGGCACAACCAGCTCTACGTTAAAATCTAAATATTATAGCAATAAATGGTATAAAAACTTACTTTTGCCATCCCAAAACGGTGATCGTAAGGTTGCCATAGCGGAAGGTCCCGTAGTTCAATGGATAGAATACTCGTCTGCCGATAGGCAGAGAAGTTTCCTAAACTTTAGATCCAAGTTCCCTGACGGCAAGCGGGCAAGGAAAATAGAGTTTGATATTAAATGTTCGGTATGTATTTTATGGTCCCGTAGTTCAATGGATAGAATACTCGTCTGCCGATAGGCAGAGAAGTTTCCTAAACTTTAGATCCAAGTTCCCTGCCGGCAGGCAGGGATTCTGGCTTGAAGACTATGATAACAGTATATGCAATACGAAGTGAAGTGAATGGCGATATTTATGTTGGCATAGCAAAAGATGCCGACCTT